>JAYUZN010000401.1:0-4097 GCA_043751755.1 Bacteroidota bacterium
TAGTAGATGATGGCGGAAATGTAACTGTTACAGGCGAATCTGAAAATGATAGTGATAAAGATATTTTGCTACTAAAGTATACAGAAGATGGAATATTAATCTTAAATAAAAAGTACGAAAATGTTGGAATGGATTCGCCTACAGATGTTAAAGCCAATGCGAATGGAGATGTTTATGTTACAGGTAAGGTATATGATGGCACAAATACAACTAACACAAGTATTAAATATAGCCTATTAGACAAAAATACGGGATATGAATCGGATAGCCAAGGCGTAGCAATCTATTTAAAAAATCAATTAATTGTGAGTTTTGATAGCTCTGTTGTTGATAGGAATACGGTTGATAATTTGGATATTCAGTTCGGAACGCTTGATAGATTTTTGAAACCCATTGCCATATCCCAGTTGCAATCAAAACTGAATATAGACCCCCAAAAATGTAAAATAGTGAGAGTTCATAAACGGCTTACTTCTCAAATAACTTATTCTATTAGCAGACTGGGAGATACCATTTCTATGCCGCCTTTCTGGACTACTTTTGTCTTGGTTTTTTCGGGACAACTCCCACAAGGGAAAGAGATAGCTTATTGCGATTCGCTCAAAACCTTATTTCCAATGGTTGAATATGCCCATCTCAATGGAATTGCACAGGCAGATAATGGGATTCCGAATGATAATTATTATGCTGATCAAAAATATTTATATCCTTCTCTCAGTAATTTGACCGAAAAAGGAATAAATGCAGAAAAAGTTTGGGACGAGTTTGGGGTTACAGGGGAGAGTTTTCTAAAAGTAGGAATATTTGATACAGGTGCTAAATGGAATCATGAAGATTTTACTTATTCAGGATTCGACCCTCAAGGAAACCCTATCATTCTCTCTAAAGTTCAAGGCTGGGATTTTGAAGAAAATAGTTCTATTCAAACCTCCAGCACGCCAGAAGGCTATTCTACGTCTTTTGGCAGTGCAGCGGCTCATGGCACAAACGCTACAGGAATAATAGGTGCATTGAGGAACAATAATATGTTGGGAATAGCGGGTATAGCAGGAGGAGACAATGACCCAAATACGGGGGTTGTGGGTTCGGGTGTTTCTCTATATGCTATGAAAATTAGGGCGCAAAGTGCAGCTGCTTCAGGGTCATTTTTTACTTTAGGCTATGCAATAGATTACATTATAGATGCCATTGAAATCAGTGCTACTTACAATCCTACCTACAGTTACGGATATGGACTTCATATAATGAATCATTCTTGGGGGATTGATGATGTTAGCCCTACCCCTCCTACTGCAAACCCGTATTATACTGCCAATTATGAGAGTTTAAGGGCTAGTGTTAAATATGCCTATCAAAATGCGGTTATTTTTGTGGCTTCAAGAGGGAATAAAGCTGATGATAGAGAACACATTCCTGCAACATATCCAGATGACTGGGTAATGAATGTTACAGGGAGTAGTTCGCTGGGTCGCTTCAAATTTAGTACCGATATGGTTGATATTCATGTAGGAGCAGGTAATTGGCAGCCTAACTGGGGGAAAAATGTAGATATTACGGCACCTTGTGTTCATACGCTTGTTCAGCGTACTACAGACGTTTTTGACTTAGGAGGGGGAACTTCGTTAGATATTTATGGGGAGTTTTTGGGAACTTCTGCTTCTGCCCCACAAGTGAGTGGAGCTGCTGCTTTGTTATTATCTTATCATAACCCTGTTCCTACTCCGCAAAATCTTTACCCTTATGAAAACCTTGCGCCCGAAGATGTGGAATATCTGATGCAAGCTTCTGCAGTAGATGATGACCCTGCGCTTAATGGGTATATCCCTGGTTATGATGATTTTAATGGGTATGGGAGGTTAGATATATATGCAGCCATGAAAATGATAGAAAAGCCGCATAAAGACATTTTACATTTTGGGCAGGGAAATAATTTGGGTTATGTACTTACTTACGGGCAATTTGGGAGCTATCCCCCATATCCTACCATCAATCTTACCGAAAACTACAAAGACATAAATGGGCAGTCATATGCGGCAGGTTCATATCTTGCAGATGTGTATGAAATTCAAGCACTTGTTACACATAATTTACCTGCCAACTATAACATTATAGATAAGTGGGCGAGAAATAGCTTTGGGAGAAATCTAATGAATATACCGAGTTTATCGAATCTTTTGCCCTTATATGATATAAATTCGGGTGACCTTCAGCCAGATGAAAAAGCGGTTTTATTTACGGCTAATAATACAAGCGCGGAATTAAGGGGCTATTGTTATCGCTTAGGACATGAAACAAGCCCTGGTTCAGGGATTTATGTCTGGGACGGTTGGATACCCTTTAATCCTTTGGGGACAGGCGTGGAACATACAAAAGTAGAATATTCGTTATATATCAATGATGGAACCGTTGCTATAAACGAGGAGAATACAAGTGAAGAGGTGAGTGTTTATCCTAATCCTGCGCACGAAAAAAATACAATTCGTTTGGCTACACATCTTGAAAAAGAGGTAGAAATTGAATTGTATGATGCAGCAGGACGCAACCTAAAAAGTATCTACAAAGGTAAAGTAGGGCTTGGACAAACAGAAATTCATCATAATATTTCTACCCTTTCTCAAGGTATTTATTACTATAAAATAACTTCAGAAGGTGGACAGAACATGCTAAAATTCATTAAATATTAACCTCATCATCGCATACTCAAGTATTTTATGCTTGGGTATGCGTATTTATTTAGCCTAAAATGAATATGCAAACCACAATTAAAGGCATCATTATGACCGTTTGGACGGTGTTATCGTGTACACATCTGCCGATAAAGCCGACCGAAATAAACGAGGATTGTTTGGGAAAAGAAAACGCATTTATCCAATTTGTAGCCCCCCAAAATCCTATATTTTATTTAGATTGCGCACAAGACATGGATTGGGGAATAGGGATATATACGCCTACACAGAAATTTGGCTATATATACCCTTGTTTTAATCAAAATAATGCGAATCAAATTGCTTTTGTCAGGAGTTATACGAATCGCCGCCCTCCGCAACCAGATGAGTTATGTACCTTAGATGTATGTACAGGCGAACAAAAAATGCTATGCGCAAATATTATAGGTGACCTTCAATGGTCCAAAAATGGGTGGATTAGCTTTAAAAGAAATGACAACCAAATATGGAAAATAAAGCCTAATGGCGATAGTTTATCTCTAATCTCTTTTGGTGGGAGTTATAATAATCATTTTGATTGGAATAACGAAGGTACACATTGTATTTACCAAAAAGAAGCAGGGGGTAGTTATTATAATCTCATGGCAGATGCAAAGGGAAATGTTATAGATACACTTTCTGATATACTAGCAGGGAGAAATAATTGGGATTGGGGAAATAATCTTATCGTTTATAAGGGGTATCATCCCAATTTAGGATATGGAATGTTTACCTATAACGTATCTAATCATCAAATTAAATTAGTTTTGGGAATCAATTCACAAGAAATCCAACATATTAACCTTCAAAAATGGATTGAAATAGACGCTATTTTTATCTGTAATACGCCTAATTTCATACTTAGAACTAACATATATACACAACAAACAGATACATTAAAGAAGACAGGAGATAATTTTTATTATTTGAATTTCGCCTCAAGTATAAATTACCTGATTGCACCTCGTTTCGACAGGGTATATATCAATCCTTGTTTAAGTGAAGTGTCTATGAACTTATACATCATGGATAAAAATGGGAAAGAAGAGCGAAAAGTTATTGTACCTGAATAAATAACCATTCATAAAATGAAAATTTGTAAAACTAACTGCTTAAGCCCTCCGCACAGGCGGCACACAGGCAACCCACCCGCAAAAGCCCTCGCTTCTTGCCAGTGTGCAGCCTCTCCCAACCCTCCTGTGTAGATAAAAATAAAATGCTCATACAACATGTAGCTTGCTGTCCATAGCCGTTTACCTACACACGAAACCAACGCTCAAAACGGCTAAGGCAAGCAAGCTCGGCGTTAGCGGATACTCATAAAGTATTGGTTATCAAGCAAGTAGTTTAGTCAAAATTTGGGGAAAAAGGCTTTTATCTCCATTTCATTAC
>JAYUZN010000402.1:0-3060 GCA_043751755.1 Bacteroidota bacterium
CTCATTACTTTTTCATAATATTTTTCATACAAAGGCGAAATCTGCTCAATCGAAAACTTCTCTGCTTGCATACGCGCATTTTCAGAAAAAGTTTGCCAAATCTCTCCCTCACTGAGAATATGTAGCGCATTTGCCGCCATACAGTCCACATCACCTACCGTACAACAATAACCCGACTTGCCCGCTTCTACCACTTCGGGCAAGCCACCTGCGTCCGAAGTGATGACAGGCACACCGCAAGCCATCGCTTCCAAAGCCGCTAATCCAAAACTTTCGCTTTCAGAAGGCAACAAAAACAAATCTCCTACCGAATAAATTTCTTCTACCGCATCTTGCCCACCCAAAAAATACACTTTGTCCTTCAAACCCAACTCTCTGACCAAATCTTCAGCACTTTTGCGCTGCGGACCATCGCCTACCATAATGAGTTTTGAAGACAATTTTGCTTCTACTTTGGCAAAAATCTGAATAACATCTTCTACCCTTTTTACCTTACGAAAATTGGAGGTATGAATCAGGATTTTTTCGCCGTTGCCTGTGAGCATTTTGCGAAAATGGTCTTTTGCATGTCGCCGAAAACGCTGCGTGTCCACAAAATTGGGAATGACTTCTATGTCTCTTG
Source organism: Bacteroidota bacterium (assembly GCA_043751755.1). Taxonomy (GTDB): domain Bacteria; phylum Bacteroidota; class Bacteroidia; order J057; family J057; genus JAAFHL01. The sequence goes on from JAYUZN010000402.1 coordinate 623, forward strand.
TTACATGAAAACTCTGATAGGTTGCGGCTTTCAAAAATGAAGAAACGGCAGTTACGCCCTCACTTTGATTGATAGCAAAGCTCACAACAGGCTCAAAACTGCTATCTTTGCCCACCACCGTAATGTCTGTGCCATGTAGCGTAACGACTACGGGAATGTTTATATTATAGGTTTTGAGAATTTGTTTTGCCAAATATGCGACAGACGCGTGTGGAAGGGCATAATGTACGTGAAACAAATCTATTTTATGGTATCTCGCCACGTCCACCATTCTACTCGCCAACGCACTTTCATACGGGCGCGTCTCAAATAGCGGATAATCAGGCGTTCGGACTTCGTGATAAAATATGTTTTCGGAAAACAAATCCAAACGAATGGGGCGACTGTAGGTAATAAAGTGAATATTATGCCCTTCTGCAGCCAATCGTTTTCCAAGCTCTGTGGCAATTACGCCACTCCCCCCGTAGGTAGGATAACAGACAACGCCTATATTCATGTCGAATGAATGATAAAAGATGCGAGAGTTTTCGTTTCTCTCCTAAAACGATAATAAGCATTTTTGAAGGGAAAAAGTTTTGGAAAGGTAGGAGTTTTTAGCAGAAAGAAAGCCAATCTTGCACGGAGGCAAAATAGGCTTCTTGTTTTTTGTGGAGTTGGAGGGAAAAATTACGCCTGTTTATATCTTAGTTATTATCAAGTAGTTGTCGGGGGGGGTGTCTCTTTTTTTTGTCTCCTATGTGTATCTATCTGTTTTCAGCTTTCGTGTGGCGGAGAAGTATTTGCCATGATTCTGCCCAATAATTGCCGCAAAGCTAAGGAACGAAAAGCCGATAGTTTGCGGATAATAATGCTATGATGTACCGTAAATAACTCATTTGTACGTACTTCGCTCGCTTTGGGCATAGGAGATTCGCTTGCATTGTTTTCTATCAGGTAGCTAAATTCATCATCACGAATGACGGAAGTAATTTTGGCTACGATTAAGTTTTCCCGATTAATCGCATCTTTAGAAATAACCACTACAGGACCTTTTTTGGTATCGCTAAGGTCCGTAAAAGGATAGGGAATAAGGAGTATATCGCCTTGTTTGTATTCCATAGCTGCTAATAATTATCCCAATGGTCGTCCTCAGCCGAATCCCAATCCTGTGACAATACGGCTTGACTTGCAAGGTAAGGATGATGCACGCCCTCTACACTTTCCCTTTTTTTCAGGATACGGATTTGCGGATATTTCTCTACCCATGCCATAAACATATTGTAGATGTGTTGCGGAATATTGAGTATGATTTGCATATATATTGAATTGTGAAGGTTTACGATTTGTCTAAAAACTTTTCCAATAAAATAAGCCTTTTTTCCTTTTCTGCCAGCATCTCCTCCAGATGCTTTATTTTTTCTTGATAGCTGCCTATATTTATATGATTGTCCCCGCCATTGCTATTGTTTTCAATAGATACTTTTGAGTCACTTTTTTCTCCAAAAAATTCCCGAACATCTATTTTCAGGATTCCTGCTATCTTTTCTAAGTCCTTAATTTTAAGTGTATCATTTTTCATTGCAGCAGATAAACCCTGCGCTGTCATTTCTATTTTGCCAGAAATTGAATTGATTGTAAAATTATTTTTTTCAATTTTCAATTTTAATTTATTGTAATTCAATCTATTGTAATTTATTTGAAAATAAATTTGAAAATAATTGTAAATATATTTACATATCTTTGTGGCATATTAAATACGCCATATTAAATATGGCACAAATAACGGGAATTAATTTACTATATCCAAAAAAAATGCGCAAACAAGTAACTTTAAATCTAAACTATATGAACCTGCACAATCGCATACTAGTAGCCATCGCTAAGGCGGGCATAGGTATCAAGGGCAAATCTCAAGTGAGATTGTGCGTAATGATACGCATGGGTTGGGGACATACAGACTCCTTTGAACGCAACATGAAGGCAGAAGGCTTCCGATTGTCTGACCTCAACAAACTTTGCGAAATATTCGGCGTAACGCCAATAGATTTGCAAAACCCTGCCTTCGAATTGAATTGCTCGCAATGGAATCTCGCAATCCCTGAATGGATTTCAGAACTGGAACTTCAACCCATCAACGCTTAAGCCATGCGAAAACCTATCGAAAAGACAATCATTCAATGCAAGCGGTGTGAAGATTGTAGCTACCACTTTTTGGAGTCCTATAAAAGCTCGGAAAAAGCATCTGCTTTGCTTATATTCTGCAGAAAACTTAGCAGTGACCGATACCACAACCGCCGCACAGAGTACGTTACGAAAACAGATTGTCCACGTTGCAAAGCTAAGGCGCAAATTCCGCCCGTACAATAGGCATTGAAAGTTCTAATTATGGCTTTTCGGATTATAAATTTCAATTTATACGAATCTACGAAAACGCAAATTAGTTGCAAAAAATTGAAATT
>JAYUZN010000403.1:0-1502 GCA_043751755.1 Bacteroidota bacterium
AGATTAGATGATTTTGTTATCTATGACAGAGCTTTGACTCCTGCCGAAATCGGAAAAATACGCAATGCGCATACACGCTATATGATGGGTAGAGGGAATTTAGCCCATAAAAAAGCAGGCGACCCTGTAGATGTGGTAACAGGCGCATATACACACAAAGAGCAAGACCTTTCTTTTTCGGAAAGTAACATGAATGTGCCTTTTATAAGAAGCTATACTTCTGCTGAAGCAGATATAGATGGGCAATTTGGCTATGGCTGGCGACATTCTTTGGAATATCACTTAGATAAAAGCGATTCTTCGGTTTGGGTAGTTACCTACGCAGAAGGCGGCGAAAGTTATCATATTCCAGATAGTGTGCAAACTACTTTTGAACCTATGTATGCTTCGAGCCATGACAGTTTGTATATAAACGGCGGAAATTATGTGCTGGAAAATAGTAGGGATAAAACAAAACTCATTTTTGATAGCAATGGAAATATTGTTTCTGTTCAAGATATAAACAACAACGCATATATATATGGTGCAACAAGTTAAAGGCAGTATGTTTTTACTTATACGGGAGCAGTTAAAATTGCTACTGTTACTGACCCCATAGGCAGAGTAGCAAGCTATACTTATACTGCGGCAGGAGACTTAGCAACTGCGACCTTGAACGGAAAAACGATGGCTTATACGTATGATAATAATCATAGATTGCTTACGCTTATTGACCCGAATAATATGGCATCACAATTTCCCATACTGACCCATATATATGATGCGCAAGGGCGTGTTACTTCCCAAGCAGATGTGTATGGAAACCTGACTACTTTTACTTATAATGCAGATAATACGGTAGTTACCGCTCCTGATAATACTACTCGTACTTATTATTACAACCCCTTATTATTGCTACCTACTGTAGAAATAGATGAATTAGGAAATAGCACTTTTGTTACCTATAAAGATAATTTTAAAGGAGATATTGAAAGCATTACAGATGAATTAGGGCATGTTACTACTTTTACGCCTGATGAAAATGGGAATTTTAATACCATTACAAATACCCTTGCTCAAAATATAACGGCTGTTTATAATGTGAATAATCGCCCTACAACGGTAACAGATGCTATGGGAAATGGGATAACGGTCAATTATAATGCAAATGGCAATCCTACAAGTATTGGTTTGCCTAATGGTACAAGCATTTCAACTATTTATGGGGCAAAACAATTGCCTATTGCTTCTTCTGATGCTATAGGACATACTACAAATGCAACGTATAATGTGCATGGGGATTTAGTAAGTCTTACCAATTCTCTGGGGACAACTACTTTTACTTCTGATAATGCAGGTAGATTAACGAGTATTACGAATGCAAATGGCAAAACAACTTCTTTTGTCTATAATGAATTAGACCAAATTACGCAAATTACAGACCCTATGAGTTTTACCATTGAGCGTGCGTATGATGCAAATGGCAATTTAATCGCAGAAAAAGATAAAATGAACCGTTGGAC
>JAYUZN010000404.1:0-2941 GCA_043751755.1 Bacteroidota bacterium
TATAAAAAAACGTTCTATTCCTGAAAAGTTTTACTTTGTGCGAAGTACGGGCAAAAAATTGAGATATACAAATAAAAGATAAGAAATATTCAATTTACGTTTCACAAGGTTGCGCACCTTTAAAAGTTACGCAACCTTGTGGAACGAGAGTTTTGTAACAAAAAATTAACATAATATAAATTATAGGACAAAAAACAATCAATAAAACTGCGTACCATTCAAAGGTGCGGCACGCTATTAGTTGTTTCAATAAAAATCAATAATCGTCTGCAAAGCTCCCAGCAAATCGGGCAAATTATCCAAATTATAGCGTTTTTTATCTATCCAAAGCATTTCTTCTTCCAGGCGCAAAAACACCCATTGATAACCGTCTGTTATTGCCCCATAAATGATAGGAATAGGCTCTTTTTTCTGCTCATTGAACAGGCGGGCTGCATACATCTCTGCACCACATTGCCCATACCAATTGTCAATATTTTGGTCTTTTGCCTCAAAAACTGCCACAACAGGGGCGACTATATCCGTAGAAAAATGCTTGGTAAACAAATAATCGCATCTGCCTTTCAAGGCGCGACTCGCATCTACTTCAAAGCTATTGCCCGAAAGATACTGCATTTTGCCTTTATTTTGCCTGACCCATTCCACCAAAATTGGCGTTATCAGCAATTCTGAACGGGCTTTTTCGGAATTGATGGGTAAAGTTTGATTCAGTGAAAGCGTCTCTAAGAGCCAACTACTCGGCTCAACGGGCTTATATAACAGCGATAATAGCGTTTTTTGATTGTCTATCCCTAAAATTTCCCGCAAATCTTGGGTAGTATAATCGGAATAACTGCTGGGTTTGTTGTTTCTTCTTGCCATAACTTGCGTATCTTTATGAATGGGATAAATTTTCCGAAATATACAAATTTTTTCAAAAACATCAATCTATGCGTTAAACTTCGTCATCGTTCTTTCCAACCCTTCCATCACAATGGACAAAATTCCTTCCACGCATTTATCCACAAATGGCTGAATAATCGCTGCTTCCTCTTCTGTAAAAGCCGAAAGTACATAATCTGCTTGCGCGCCTTTGGGATAATTGCTGCCAATTCCGAATTTTATACGCGGATAATTTTGAGTTTGTAACAGTTCATTTAGGCTTTTCAGCCCATTGTGTCCCCCATCGGAGCCGCTCGAACGAAGGCGCGTTTTCCCAAAAGGCAAAGCCAAATCATCAGTAATAACAATGAGATTTTGGGCTTCTATTTTATGTTTGTCTAAGTGAAAACGGGCAGCTTTTCCGCTCAAATTCATATAGGTATTGGGTTTTATCAACACCAATTGTTTGCCCCGATATTTTCCTTGCGCAGTATCCGCAAGCCTGTCAGGAGCAAAAGAAACTTCTAATTTTTCTGCCAATTTTTCTACTACGCGAAAACCGATATTATGACGCGTGTTTTCGTATTCTGAACCGATATTTCCAAGTCCTACAATTAAAAATTTCATGAGAATCGTTTGTTGAAAGATAAATCTCCTTTCCATTAAACATGTCATTTCTTGAAGAAATGACATGTTTAATGGAAATAATTAAGCTCGCATAAAAGTAACCTTAAAAGTCGTCCCCTCCCCTACCCTACTTTCTACGGCTATAATGCCGCCATGAATTTTGATAATACGCTGCACAAGCGATAAGCCTATGCCATGCCCTTTGACGCTGCGAGTGTTGTGGGCGCGATAAAAAGGCTCAAAAATATAGGGGATTTCTGCGTCTGGAATGCCTATTCCTTTGTCCGTAAATTCTATTAAAATACCTTTATTATTGGCTTTGAGACTTAGGGTAACTTCTTGATTATCAGAGAATTTACAAGCATTTTCCATAAGATTCAGGAAAGCTGTTTTGAGCAAAGCCTCGTTTCCTTGAAGTTGCAAAATGGCTTCATCATCGGGCATTTCCTCAAAACGAATAATTACTCGATTTTGGCTATTTCTTTTTAAAGTATCTATACGTGCTGCCCATAACACTTCATCTATGCGCACTTCTTCCATATTTATAAGGCTCTCATCTCCGCTTATTTTTGCCAATTCTAAGAGGCGAATCGACACTTCATTGAGGTTTTTGATGTCTTCTAACACAGAAATAAGGGTCGTTTTATATTCTGCGGCACTCCTTTCTTTGCGAATAGACACTTCAAGTTGAGAAGTAATGACGGTTAAAAGGTTTTTGAGTTCGTGGGAGGAATTGGCGACAAAGGTTTTTTGGATATTAAAGGCATTTTCAATCCGATTGAGCATTTTGTTAAAAGTAGAGGTCAAAAGGGCGATTTCATCTTGATTTTCGCCTATTTCCAACCGCTGATTGAGATTAGAGGCGGTAATAGAATCTACTTGACTGACGACTTTGGAAATGGGAGAAAGGGCGCGCCCTGCAAAAAACCAACCTGAACCTGCGGCTGCCATCGCAATGAGCATGAACACAATAGACAAGGTTTGACGGAGATTTTCTAATTCGCGCAAGCCGAAATTGTCAATTGCTCCTGCAAGTGCTACATACTTGTAGCCGCAAATGGGGTCGGAATAGTAGAGCCCAATAACTTCATAATCTGCAATATAAAAACTTCTTTCCTGTTTTTCGCGCACCAATTTGAGCCACAAGTCGGGCTTGTCGAAGGAAAAAACTTCGTTATTGGCATATACTTCGGCATTTATGGAGTCAAAAACAGCAACATGTTCTTTATAAAGAACGTCCTTTTTGGCGCGGTCTATTATTTTGACTGTAGAAGAATCTATTCGGGCATCTCCTGACTTGAGCTGTGCTGCCGTTGCTGCGGCAGTTATTGCCTTGTCTTTGAGCCGATAATGAAAGGATTTATGAATGTAATTGGCTGATATATAATATACTACCACTAATGAACCAAAGGCTATTGTGGCAACAATTCCCAAGAATTGGAGGGTAAGACGT
>JAYUZN010000405.1:0-2146 GCA_043751755.1 Bacteroidota bacterium
TCAAAATAATCGAGCAAGGTAAAACCGCTTGCGCCCGGCAATTCAATGTCCAAAAAAACCACATCTGGCGAATGTTCTTTGATGGCTTTGACGGCTAAGGGCACATCAGGCGCAATCGCGCATACCTCCACATTTTCGCAATACTCTGTGAGCAAGGTCTTGAGTGCCTGCGAATTGTGCATTTCGTCTTCTACAATAAGTGCTTTGATGAGTGTCATAAGTAGTTGATAATTGAAAATTGATAGTTGCGCTGCATTGAGCTTGGCTAGTGAGCATTGCCGAACTATGCCGAAATGAAAATTAGGATAAGTACTTAATAACCAAATATTTACTTCTTAAATACTAAGAACTACGAAAATCTTTCCAGAATAGATTATCATTGCAGTATAGGCAGCCCCGTAGGGGCTAAATATTTATAGAAATATCCCAAACCCGCCCTCTTTTAGCTCCGTAGGAGCGAAATATTTATAAGAGGGGGCGGAATAATCATTTTCTAAAATATGCCATCCTTACGGGATTAAACACAAACAACTGATTTTCAGTTATATGTATACTTTTCCGTAGTTCTTAGAAAGTACTAACCTGTGTTAATCTGCGGTGAACCATTACGAAAAATAAATGTAACTGGTAACTCGCGTTCCTGCCGCTTCCCCTTGGTCATTATATAAATCCAAAATCTCCAAATTTTGCGTATATCCATGTTTTTCGTTCCATATCTGCAAGCGTTCCTTCGTGGCTTCTATCGCAAAAGACTTATGCGTTTTCGGTCTCCATTGATTGATTTCTGCCGATTTTTTTCTGCCGATTCCGTCATCTTCTACCACAATCTTGAGCAAATCCTTTTTTTCGAGTTGAACATCTATGCGCAATAAACCATACTCTGCCTTGTGCATAAGGGCATATTTTATGGCATTTTCTACGAAAGGTTGTATCAACATCGGCGGGATTTTTACCATATCCATGTCTATTTCTTCGCTTACATTTAATACAAAGCCAAATTTATTACTAAACCTTGTTATCTCCAAATTAATATACGAAATCAAGAGCGAAATTTCTTCAGAAAGCGAAATTATTTCTGCCCGCGAGTGGTCTAAGAACTTCCGAATCAAGGTAGAAAACTCATCTAAATATTCTATAGCCGCCATTTTTTCATTGTTAAGAATGAAATGTTGAATGGCAGTTATCGCATTAAAAATGAAATGGGGATTCATTTGCGCCCGCAAAGCGTCTAACTTGTATTCGGCAAGCGTCTTTTCTGTTTTTTCCATAACATAATATAGTCAGTCGAGAGAATAGTCGGGCAAAGATAGTTATTTTTCTATATTTCCCAAAAAAGGCTACCTTTGTGGTTTAGTTTTTACCGCAAAGGACGCAAAGATTTCGCAAAGGACGCAAAGTTGAGTGTTATCTTTGCGTTCCTTGCGGTTCCTTTGCGAACTTTGCGGTAAATAAATGACTTTGCGGTAAATAAACACCTCATTTTTATGTCTTTTGATTTTCACGCTTCTTCTTCGCTCAAATTCGAGCATCAATATCTCAACGCACAAAAATACGTCATTCCCTTCATCGAATCGGGGGGCTGTGCCGTAACTTTGCACACCTCTGTATTAGAAATCGGGTGCGGCGAAGGCGGCGTACTCAAAGCCTTCACCGACAGAGGCGCGAAATGCTTGGGCGTGGACTTGTCGGAATATCGGGTCAAAGCAGGCGAAAAAATGATGTCAGAAGAAATTAAAAAAGGCTTGATTTCTTTTTTGGCAAAAAACGTCTATGATGCCGATTTCTTAGAGAAATATAAAAATAGCTTCGACCTCATTGTACTCAAAGATGCGATAGAACATATCCCTGAACAGGAGAAATTTATCCCCTATCTTCAAAACTTTCTCAAACCTGAAGGGCATATTTTCTTTGGATTTCCGCCTTGGCACATGCCTTATGGCGGGCATCAGCAAGTATGCAAAAGCAAAATTGCGGCAAAATTGCCCTATTATCACCTGCTTCCTATGCCGCTTTTTACCCGTTTTTTGCGTCTTTTGGGAGAAACAGACCTCACGATTCAGAATTTGGTAGAGGTAAAGGAAACAGGCATTTCTACTTGGCGGTTTGAAAATATCGTTAAAAACAGTTCATTTTCCATCGCAAAACG
>JAYUZN010000406.1:0-3145 GCA_043751755.1 Bacteroidota bacterium
CCAACTTCAATGAACTTTTACCCTAAAACCTGTCGTTTTTTGCCCTTTTTGAAACATCAATTTTCAAGCTATGCTTTTTCTACAAAATTTGGGGAAAAGACTTTTATCGTAATGAAATGGAGATAAAAGCCTTTTCCCCAAATTTTGATTAACCACTGTGCTTGACTATCAACGTTTTAAGTAGTGGCAGGGAACGCTGATATTGCCGCATTAGCCCTTGCGAATTAGCCTTTGAGCGTTAGGATAAGGGCTATTGTCGGCAATATTTTTGTTGTATGAGTTTATTTTTTTCTTAGAAATTCGCTAATATTTTTGTCCATGAGTTTTAAATTTTCGGGGATTAGTGGCATATCAGAAACTATTTTTCCATTTTCTATAAATAACAAATTCCCATTTAATATAGGAGGATTTAAGTATTTTCTGAATATAGATTTGTCATCATTTCTTACATTTTTGTCATTTTTCAATCCTAAATCTTCTCTAAATTTGATTAGTGCTTGCGCTTCGTTAGCTCCTAAAATTAAGTAAACATCTGAATTATGCTCGCTTTTTTCCATATAAGTTCTCATAATATCATCAATACAATTCTTACACATGAGGTTAAGTGGCATAAAGAACACAACACTTTTTTCTTTTTTTATATCAAAATTTCCAAAAACATAACTCTCAATACCTTGCCCCAACGGAGGGTTTATATCTTTGGAGTAAAGCTGCATTTTTAGTTCATCCATTGAGCCTTTTTTAAAAGAAACACTATACTCAGAGAAACAAACGCTATTTTTCATTTTTTCAGTTTCGGCTTTATTCCAAAAAGCAATTCCTTTTTCTGTGCAATAACAAACCATTTTCAAATCTCTTGGCAAAATCGCCTCTCCGACTTTTTCAATATCCTCGTTAAAAAACAATATGCTAATATATGGATTTCTTTTTTCTTCAGGTGAAGCATCAGAAGGTAAAGGAAGCCTCACGAACCTAAAAAATAAACACAATGTTGGATGATAATACATTTTTTCATAACTAATTTGGCTATAATCTTCTTGTGGTAAAGTCGCTGGTTTATCAAGAAATGGCAGAATACTATCCCCAAAGACTGAGTTTGCCCTATACTTGCTTATGGTATTGTTTACAAAGTCATGTTTGTAAACAATAGAAGTATGCGAAAAACCATATAAAGCGTTATTTTTGCCATCTATTGCCACTGCTGGAACCTTTGCCCTTTTAGGGTAGTATAAGTTTGTATAAGAAGGAGAAGAAATCGGGTGAAGGCTGACTCCTCCGTCTAATACATTTAAACTAGCTCCTGCATAGAATTTAACCTGCTCAAAAAGAGTATCTCCTACATTAGCAGAATAGGGCTCAAGTTGAACAAATATCTCATTTGCTTGTACCAACAAATTTCCATATTTCATGACAATACAACTAACCGAATCCTTATTTATTCGTCTTGAATGTTTATTCCATATAGGTAAAGCATCTAAGGAGTACGCTTTTTTGATTTTTGTATCCTTCCCTATCAATAAAATAGTACTATCATGTGTATAACCTGTATTTTTTGCCGCATTTAGAACAATAAATATGGAATCTTCTCTATAATAGTTTACTGCCCATACTTGTTGCTTTCTGGTTATAGGTAGATGAATCTTATTTTGTAGTTTTTGCTCCGAATGCTGATAAATATATAGTTTTCTGGTTATTTCACTATCCGTCCAAAAGCTAATCGTTTTTGTGTTTTCATTATAAAAAGGCTGCATTGGGACTTTTGTATCATTACTATCTAAGGAAAAAACATAGTCATTAACATGACTTAATTCAGCAATCTCTACCTGCTGCTGCTGAGATTGGCAACCTATAACAAAAAATAAGAATAAGATGAAGAACAAGCTATCTTTCATAAACATTAATTTTATAAATGAAAATTTCAAAAAATAAAAATTAGGCTATTAAAAAGGTGCAATTTTAATTTAATGTAAAAACTATTTTTAGTTTCCCTTAAAATAGGGCTTAAAAAAATGAGCTTAAGTGCTTGCTTAAGCTATTTACATCAAATTAAAATTACACCCATCCAAAATCATTTTAAGAAATGATAATCTGTTAATTTTTAGCCTTAAAAACATCTTTTTTTGATGATTTCTCAATGAAAGATATTTTAAATAACAAATAACCATTCATTTTTCGTAAAAATAACCTTTATAGCTATCCCTATAAAGGTAAAATCTCCTTACATGATTGATAATGGTACACAAGAAGGGTCGTCTCCCCCGCCGCAAGAACATAAATGTCCACCACCACTACAGTTCAAAGGGGTGCTAGTGTCGTCATCATCCCACAAGTCACAAAGATTTTCGGATGTTGCTTGCTCTAATGCATATTGAGTCTCAAATTCGTACAATTCCATTACCACTTCTGAACCTGTTTGGGTAAATAGGTAAACGTTTGTGTAATCCCATATTCCTTGTTTTTGAGGAACATAGTTTTCAGGAATAACAGTAACTGACCCTTTAGGGTAGTTTTGAAAATAAGACAATGTGGGTAGCCCCGAGCGACTAGCAACACTAATTTTCACTTCTTCAGGAAGTTGTTTTGTGGCTTTGTTAGTATTGCAAGAAAACAAGACTTAGACCAACCAAGGTCAAGAAAAAATGTGTAATTTTCATAAAAATAAAAAATAATGATAAAATTAGGACTTACGCAGACGGTAAAATAAATTTGTTTGTAAAACAAAATTTATTTTACTTTGCGCAAAGTAACGTCTAATAATTGATATATGCAAGTAAATTATGAGAATTATTCAGAATATTTATTAACGAGCCCATATAACTATACAAATACGCATATGGCGGATCCCATTTCGGATTTAAGTCATGTACATATCAGCACAAATATTTTCAAATAACATTGAGAATTGAGAATAGGGATTACTTGTGCCATAACTTTTTGCCCTGCGTAAGTCCTAAAAATATATCATACATGGTAATTATCGGTTTTAGGTAGGTAACTAAAATCCGATAGATTTGTTTCGTTTTTTGTTTTAACTATAGTCTCATACAACGAAAATATTGCCTGCCGTAGCCGTTTCGAGGGTTGGTTTCGTGCGTAGGTAAACGGCTATGGTCGGCAATATAAATGTTAGTAGCCTTATTTATTT
>JAYUZN010000407.1:0-22211 GCA_043751755.1 Bacteroidota bacterium
GAATAAACAGGGATTTTTTCCGCATATTCCACATAGTCTTGCGCAACAAGTGCAGCGATAAGTGGCTCTCGGTCTTTTGCATCATAAAAAGAGAGTTGATAAATGTCTCTCAATTTTTTGTGTTGCGGCGGAAAAACATTTTCTATATAAACAAGGGAAAAATCGGCTAAGATTTCATTAAAAACGAAATCCCCACACCTGCCATGTTTGACCAAAGTTGTCAAAGGCGTTCCTTGTTTGAGTTTGACAAAAATGGCGTTTTCTTCAAAAAGAGCTTCATTTGCAGCCGTTTTTTGTGCCAAAAGAAACAAGGGCATATTCAACAATAGCCCAAACAAGCAAAGAAAAGTAAAGCGTTGTAACATGAGGAAAGTGTCTTGTAATTTTCACGCAGATTTTCGCTGATAGGACGCAGATTAAACCGCAGATTAAGAAAAATCTGCGTGAATCTGCGGTTTAATTTGCGAAAATCTGCGCGAAACCACAAAATTAGTCAAAAAGCACCATATTTCCCGTTTTTATTTGTTTATTTGCAGATAAATCCTAAACAAATGAACGAAAAAGCCTTGATTTCGATTGTTGTACCTGCCTTCAACGAGGAAACAAATGTGCGGATATTGGCAGAAAAAGTGAAGGAGGTATTAGCAGATACCTATTTGTATGAGCTGATTTTTATAGATGATGGGAGTTCAGATAATACCTTAGCCATGCTCAAAAGCCTTCATGCCGAGCAACCGAATGTGCATTATCTGTCTTTTTCGCGCAATTTTGGGCATCAAAGTGCCTTAAAAGCGGGCTTAGATGCTGCTTCGGGCGACTGCGTGATTTCGATGGATGCGGATTTGCAGCACCCCCCTGCTTTATTGCCTACTTTTATCCAAAAATGGAAAGAAGGCTATGACATTGTATATACGCAACGGGTTGAGTCCGATGATTTGTCTTTTCTCAAAAAGCAAACCTCCACAGGCTTTTACAAACTCCTCAATCAATTGTCCGAAATTGAATTGGAGGCAGGCACGGCTGATTTTCGATTGATGGACAGGAAAGTGGTGAATATCGTCAAAAATTCGAGCGAATCAAATTTATTTTTGCGGGGCTTTATTGCTTGGATGGGCTTCAAACAGCACAAAATCGCCTACGAACCTGATGCTCGTTTTTCGGGAACGTCTAAATATACCTTCAAAAAGATGTTTGCCTTAGCAATCAATGGCATTACTTCATTCAGTATCAAGCCTTTGCAAATGGCAACGTATCTGGGGGCAAGTATTTCTTTGTTGTCGTTTTTATATGGTCTCTATGCGATATATGCCCATATTTTCACCGACAAAGCAGAAACAGGTTGGACTTCTATCCTCACAAGCATTTTGTTTATCGGCGGCTTGCAGCTGTTGGTCTTGGGGATTATTGGCGAATACTTGGGCAAGGTCTTGATGCAAACCAAAGCCCGCCCCGATTATTTGGTGCGGGAGAGTTCCATTATTTCACGCAGATAAACGCAGATTTTGGCAGATTTCGCAGATGTATAATGAATTTCATCTGCGAAATCTGCTTTCATCTGCGAAAGTCTGCGCGAAACGAAACCTCAATAATTTATCGAATACATCACAATATTTGTCCCCATTTGCAAGGCTTTTTTCCGCACCTCTTCGGGGTCTCTATGCACACTCGCATCTTCCCAGCCATCTCCCAAATCACATTCATACGAATAGTAAAGCAACATTCTATCCTTGTCGAACACGCCATAGCCCTGCGCAGGCTTGCCATCATGCTCATGTATTTTGGGCAAACCCGTAGCAAAATCATATTGCTGATGATAAATAGGGTGATTATACGGAATTTCTACCAAAGGCTTGTCCGGAAAAATCTTTTTGATTTCTTCGCGAATGTATTTATCCATGCCATAATTGTCGTCTATATGCAAAAAACCGCCCGAAAGCATATACATACGTAGGTTTTTGGCTTGCGCGTCCGAAAATTTCACATTGCCATGCCCCGTCATATACACATACGGATACTGAAAAAGCTGCGAACTGCCCGGCTCCACCACATCTTCCTGCGCTGCAATGCGGATATTAGTATTTGTATTGATAAAAGAAATGAGATTGGGCAAAGAAGTCGGATTTGCATACCAATCCCCACCGCCTTCATATTTGATTTTCGCAATTTTGAAGTGATACATTTCCCCTGTTGCTGTGCCACCGCTTGTGGCAGGGGGGGGCAGGGGGGGCTGCGCAGAAGTCGCTGCACAAAGGCTTACTAAAATGAGGAAAAGATAATTTTTCATATAAAATGTTGAGGTTCATGGAGATTTTGGCAAATTTTTCTTAATCTGTGCAAATCTGCGTCCCTAATCTCCGCAAATCTGCGTGAAATTCAAGTTACAAATATACGAAAAAATAGCAAATAATGGATAATTGTCATTATTTTTCACCTGAATTTGCGCAAAATATTTACCCCGCCATTTAGAAAATGGCTGCTATGTAGTCTCTTTTGGCTTCGTCATGCGCAAAAACAAAGCCCTAATTCCCAATACCAAACACACGCCTATCAACAAACCCGCAAATACATAGCAGACCCCTTCTTCGCTGAAAGGCAAGCCGGGTTTAAAGTCCAAAGCTGCCAGCAAATGTTCTTCTTTATGTTGCCAAAAAACAAAAGGACGCGCCCATACAGAAGCCGTAGAAAGCTGCTCAAAGGCGATTTTGTACTGCTCGAAACGTGCCACGCCTTCCTGCAAATGTTTGCCTGTTTCCTCAAACACACGTGAGCGCAAAGTATCCTCTTTTTCTGCAAACATTGCCGAAGCCTCAAACTGATAGGAAATGAACTTTTCTACGCTCATATTCAACTCATTAGCCCGTTTTTCTATGTCCTCATAGTTGATGCGCGCCTCCGCAAGTGCGCCCGAAAGCACATGTTGATATTGCTCAATGTACAAAGGTGCTTGGGCAAATAACACGGCAAATATCAGACAAACGGCTCGGTCTATCAATTCGCCAAAGGGCTTGAATATGAGTGAAAACATGGAGAAAAAATGATTAATGATGCTTTCGGGAGGTTGGGCTTTAGCCCGACAGAATCGTAGAAAATAAAATGGCAGATATATTGAAATAATTGCCTATTATTTTTTACAAATATACGCAAAAATAGCGGATAGCGTTTTTTTGTTCTCTACATCTGATTTGCCTGTTTGCTACATAGAAAAATAGCCCTATCTTTGTAGAAAAAATAATACACTATCATGGCATATAGCAAATACACTTACCTTCGACTAAAAACAGATTTAGGGATTCGGATTCATTATCAGACCTTATTTTCCCATATTGAAGCCCATCCTCCCAGTGAATGGTTGTTGCAAACCCTTGAAATAGGGCGTAAAACGGCATTTTTTAGCGAAAAATCGCGCTCGGAGACAATGGTTTTTCCCATTCTTGCCGAAATACAACAATCTTCTTTGGAAAGCATTGTCATCTATTCGGGCGCAGAATTGAATATAGACGAAACCAAAGATTTGAATGGAGAATGTGATTATGTGTTAGGAAAAGGAGAACAATTATTGGCATTAGATGCCCCTTTGATGTGCGTGATTGAAGCAAAAGATAATGATATAGAAAAGGCTATTCCACAATGTATTGCACAAATGGAGGCAGCAAGGCAATTTAATCTCTTAAATCAATCTTTGATTTATCCTATTTTTGGTTGCGCAACCATTGGGTCAGAATGGTTATTTATCCGATTGGAATATCCCAATGTTTATATTGATATAAATCGCTTTCATATTGCTAATTTGAGGGATTTATTGGGCGTTTTAGCTCAAATTATGAGGACTTAATTTTCACGTAGCTTAGAGAGACAAGTCATGCACTCCTATTCGGGCGCATGGCTTGTCTTTATTTAGAATGAATTAAAACATTCTTAACAAAACATCAACTACTCTACAAGAATAGCCCCATTCATTGTCGTACCAACCTACGACCTTTGCCAATGTGCCATTGCAAGCGGTCAAAGCTGCGTCAAAAATGCAAGAGTGCGCATTTCCAATAATATCCACAGACACAATAGGGTCAGTACAATATTCCAAAATGCCTTGTAAAGAGCTATCTGCAGCCGCTTTCATAGCAGCATTGATTTCTTCTTTTGTGGTAGCCCGTTTCAATACTACCGTCAAATCGGTGAGCGAAGCGTCAATCACAGGCACACGCGCCGCAAAACCGTCTAATTTTCCCTTTAATTGTGGAAGCACTAACGCAACGGCTTTTGCAGCCCCTGTTGTGGTAGGCACGATACTTTGTGCAGCTGCCCGCGCGCGGCGAAGGTCTTTGTGCGGGGCATCTTGCAGGTTTTGGTCGGCGGTATAAGCATGAATCGTAGTCATATAGCCACTTTCAATCCCAAAAATCTCATCTAAGACTTTTGCCATAGGTGCGAGGCAATTTGTGGTGCAGGAAGCATTTGAAATTACAGTCATGCTTGTCGTAAGCACGCTGTCATTTACCCCCAATACTATAGTCGCATCTTCGCCCTTTGCAGGAGCAGAAATAAGCACCTTTTTCGCGCCCGCAGCAATGTGCAAATCCGCTTTTGCGCGCTCTGTAAAACGCCCTGTTGATTCTACCACGACATCAACCTTCAACTCGCCCCATTTCAACAGAGACGGGTCTTTTTCCGAAGAACAAACAATGCGATTGCCATTTACGGTAATAGATTCCTCGTCCGCCGTAACAGTTCCTTGAAACTTGCCATGCGTAGAGTCATATTTGAGCAAATGTGCCAAGGTCAGATTGTCGGTTAAGTCATTGATTTTGACCACCTCTACGCCGGGTGTTTGCAACAGACGGCGGAAAACCAATCTTCCGATACGTCCAAATCCATTGATACCTACTTTGATTGCCATATATTATAAAGTGATTGTGTATTTCACGCAGATAAACGCAGATTCTGGCAGATTTCGCAGATGTATAATTAATTTCATCTACTTTCATCTGTGTGAAACCCTTGATTGTGCCACAAAAATACGGCATTCTTATCCTAAAAACAATAAAGAAAATTGCGGCATTTTTTTGGGCTGCTATTTTATCCAGAAATGGCGATATTTTTATAGCAAACAATTAGCAAAAAAGCGTTAAAAATAGGAGTTTGTTAATTTTTGGAAAAAAATTGTTGCTTTAAGGGGACGCACTTTTCAAAAGTGCGCCGCCCTACAAAGTTCAAAAGTGCGTCCAACCTTGCGCCTCCACGCTTGCAATCTGTGTAGGACCTAAGACAATGTCTATTTTCCCTGCATCAGGCGTTATATGCCCAATAATGGTAACATCAGGCATCTCTTTCAAGACATTAAAGGCAGAAATATCGGCTGTGAACAAAAATTCGTAATCTTCGCCGCCATTCATCGCAAAAGTAACTTCTGCAATTTGAAACTCTGCTGCGACTTTGACGGTTTCTACATCTATAGGCAGTTTGTCGGCGTAAATCGTTGCGCCACAAGCACTTTGACTGCAAATATGATGCAATTCACTCGCCAAGCCATCACTAATATCCATCATGGAAGTCGGCAAAATCTTCTTTTCTGCCAACATTTGCAGGAGTTTTCCCCTACATTCGGGCTTGAGTTGCCTGCCTACCACATATTCGTATTCCGACAAATCGGGCTGAATATCAGGGTTTTCGGTAAATTCTACCTTTTCTCTTTCCAAGACCAAAAAGCCTGCATAAGCTGCCCCAATATCGCCTGTTACGCAAATCAAATCATTGGGTTTCGCGCCTTTTCGGTAAACGATTGTGTCTTGTTCGCCATAGCCAAAAGCCGTAACAGAAAGGATAAGCCCTTGTTTCGAGGAGCTTGTATCGCCGCCGAGCAGGTCTATTTTGTAAGTTGCACAAGCCAATTTGATGCCTTCATACAATTCTTCGAGGGCTTCTACCGGAAAACGGTTGCTCATGCCGATGCTGACCGTAATTCCATAAGGCTGCGCATTCATGGCATATATGTCACTCAAATTGACAATTACTGCCTTGTACCCCAAGTGTTTAAGGGGCATATATGCCAAATCGAAATGCACGCCTTCTAAGAGCAAATCGGTCGAAAAAACGTTTGTTTTTCCTGCGGGACACGCCACAACTGCGGCATCATCTCCGATAGTTTTCACGACAAAATCGTGCTGCAACGGAAAAGATTCCGTGAGGTGTTGGATTAAACCAAATTCGCCAAGTGTGGAAATAGGAGTCATTATCAGTGAGCAGTAAACAGTTAGCAGTGAACAGGCTGTGTTTCAGGTAACTGTGGTTGGAAATATTATGGAATGAGAATGTCGTGTCCGCCTTTTTGGTCAGCTTTATGATGTATTTTGCCGTCAAAACCATATTCACCTATGTGTTCACCTTTGTAGTTAAGCACTTCAAACTTAGCGTGTCCAAAATCTACAGAAAGAAAAGTTTGGTGTTTGCCTTGTCCTCTTTCGTAAATTTCGTAAGGTGTGGTTTTTGCGTTTTTATTATGCTTCTTATTATGTTTGCTTATGGAATCTGTATAAGTATAAAAATTAGCTTCAGCTACCTCTTTTGCGAAATTAGTAGCTATTTGTGTTGTATTTAGCCCTCCAAACTCTCTGTTATAGATAGTATTTTCATCCTCTGTTCTATTTTCTTCTTTTGCATAAATTAAATGCCAACTTTTGAGTAAATTAGATATATGTAAATTTGGGAAAATGAAATAAAATTCCTCTTCCACCATAAAAAGACCGTTCCCTCCATTAGGGTTATTAGGTCTTGGTATATCTATATATTGTAATTGAGGTATAGCTGGTAAATAGTTATAGCTTTCTGATAGTAATGTGTTTTCGATTTCAAGATGTTTATCTTCAGAATAAATAAAATAAGAGGTATCATCTTGATTTTGTTGAAAATGAAGATAATGTAAATGATACCAATCCTCAATAGTAGCCATAAATTTATCCTTCAAAAAAACGCCTTTATACCAACCAACAATGCCTTTATTAAGCATATTTTGCTGTTCAAACTCTTCAAAACTATCTGTATTAGCAGCACTAAATGTTCTGCTAAAAAATCTCTGAATGTAATCATATTCTCTTTTATTCAGAGAAGCAATTATTGTTTGAGTGTCTTTAAATCCAGCCCAAATAGCATTATATAAAGCAAAATCAGTGTAAAAAGAGCTATCATAGAATAATTTGTCTTGATTTTTTCGGAGGAGATTATCTGTTTTGATAAACTTATCTAATACATCTGAGAAATTGTCATAATTTTCAGATGCAAAAAAACAATTTGATAACAAAAAGTGCAAAATCATGTTCTTGTTTGGCGTTTTAATCGATTTATTTCTATTAAATCTTTTTCTTGTTGGTCGAAAAACCCTATAGGCCAGTCGCTCAAATCCCCTTCTTCTGAGATAGAAATCGGGGTAATTTTTAGTCGCTTATTGGGTTTATCATCAAAAAAATTAACCATTATTTCCTCATGAAGTATATACTTCTTTAAAGAACCTAAACACATTCCATTGATAACATGCTCACTATGCGTTTCTACGACAATCTGAACGCCTGCTCCTGCCATTTTTGCCAAAAACTGCCCCATTTTCGATTGCCCATAAGGATGGAGATGTGCTTCAGGATTTTCGATAATAAGCAGGGAATCTGGGGCTGCAATTAAACCTGCAACAATAATTGGCAGCACATAAGAAATCCCAAAACCGACATTCGGAGGTGTTCTGTCGTTTACACTCATCTGCGCAACATCTATGCTATCATGCACACTTGCATCTATTTCAACTCCTGGCAATACAAAATTCATCCATTTTTGAACCTGATAACGCAAAGTTTTATTGTCTGAATCATTGGGGAAACATTTATTTTCGGCTAAACGGAGAATTTGCCCATGTTTTGCAAGTACGTCAATGGTATATTCGCCTTGAAAACCTACATTGAAGTCATAATTTTTCATTTCATAGCGTACTCTGGGACCCATTCTTTCAGCATTTAGGTAGCGTAATGGGAGACCTTGCATAAAATTATCTACCTCCCAAATAATGCCATCTGTAGGTTCTGGCGGTTGTTTTAAGATTAAAAAACGTTCATTTTCGGGGGGTAAATTATAAGTAAAGCTATAAGTATTCACCGCTATATCTGTTATATTAATCCTGATTTCTTGATTATCTGCCTCATCAGAAAGGATTTTTTCGGCTGACCCTAATGACAATAAATACTCTCCATTTAAAGCTATTTGCGCATCATGAGGCTTTCCTTGAGAAATTTCTGCCAATAATAAACATTGAATAACCGAAGATTTCCCAACAGAATTAGCTCCCGCTAACACCGTAAGTTGTTTAAAATCAACTGTATGGTCTATTAATGCTTTGAAGTTTTGGATATGAATTTGACTAATCATAGACTAAGGTGTGTTTTGGCAAGTTGTTTGGTAACTTCAAAAGCGGTTTCTATATTTTTGGTGGAGCTTGTGCTGGTAGAAACAATGTCCCAATATTCTCGATTCTCGGATAATTCCTTGGCTACAATCGTGGCAAAACTTCCTGCCTCTTGTGCTATTTTAACTTTTTGAGTTTCATATTCCGCCAAAGTAATAGCCCAAGTAACAAACATTGACCTATTTAGTAATTTCGTTCTTTTTTCGGGAAATAAATCTTCTGGAAGTACCTTTCTAAAAGCATATTTTCCTGAAAATAAATGAGTTGCATTTTTCATGGCTGTATAAAACTTGTGCTTAATCCCTTCATATTTTGTTTCAGGCATGTCATTTAACTTATCTATCGTTTCATCTAATAAAGGGTCTATTTTACCTGTATAAATCTTGATAGAATCCAACAAAGAAAAGGCGATAAAACGCAACACTAATTCTTGTGCAGCCATACGAATGTCTTTTATTCCATTATCAATAGCCGTTTTAAATATATCTGAGGAAGCCAATTCTTGCAACAAAATCCTAACTTTGGGCGTAGCCATCGCATTTCTCACCTCTTGTTTATTAAGGGGTTTGCCCGGTATATTGATTCGCTTAAAAATATCATATTTTACGGCTGTAGGAGAACTTGCTCCTATGATATAAATCGTTAGTAATGTACTCTCTATTCGTCTTGCATATTTTCGATGAATTTGTAAGTAAGTAAGTCCATTGCAATCGTCTAAATGCTCTAAACCATGTAGTTTCAATTCATTATTTAAAAATCGGTTAATTACGGTCAATCGCTGTAAACCGTCAATAACATGAAATCTTCCTTGTTCAGTTTCCGCAAAATAAAATATAGGAATCGGAATATTTAACATCAGAGATTCTATTAAAAGAGACTGCTTTTTAGTATCAGTCCAAACGAAATGGCGTTGATAATCAGGGTTTAAATCTATATCGTGATATACTTCAATCAATTTCTGAATATAACCTATTGACTGAACTTCTCTGCGAACTTTTATATCATCAGGATTGTAGGGCTTATTTTTACGCTCTATACTTGAAACATCTTCTTCTAACTCGTCAAACCCTTTTTGTTGCTCTTCTAACAATTCGGCTAACCTATTGCTAATTTCTTCGGCTATAACATCTTTGTCTGTATCTATGTCTTTATCTATTATCAATTCATGGATAAGTCCATTAGACAAAATTTTGCAACTGATTAAGCCTTCTGACGGAGATTCAGAACGCCAATTGACATAGCCATTTGTAGATTTAGCTTCAGCGGATAATTTTATTTGTATATCTTCTTGGGAAGATTTTAAGATTACCGTTAAATAGATTGCACTCATAAGTAGTTGAAAGTGATAAATTGAGGGTTGAAAGTTAATATAAGTTTATCATAATCAATAAGATATATCGAAAATATAGGGTTAGATTATTTCTCACTCATACTTATTTCGCTACAAAGATAGACTTTTTCTCAAGTAAAAAAGCTTCAAAAAGAAATTACAAACAAACTATCTGTTGTAAAATGCCTAAAATTTCGGCTAATTCTACCAAAAAGTAGCGTTTTGTATCAATATAGGCTTGTTTATTTTCTAATTTTAAGAAAAGCCATAACTCGCCTGTCGTAACACAGCCCCATATTATAGAAAGCGGTTTTTTATGGTTTTCATTGTAAATATGCGCGCCCTCCATTTGTGCAATACATTGGGGAATGGCTTTTTTTATATCTTGGTCTTTTGCCTCTATCATGCAAAAAAGGGGGCTATCAAGGCTTAAACCCTGCGCACCTTTTCCTAAGATAAAATCACATTCCCCTGTCAATCCTTTTTCTTTGTCTGCTTCTAAATCAGGTCCCGAATAAATGGCAAAAGATTGATTATTTTGCGTCCAAACATCTGTCAAAATAGGAAAAATGATGGCTTCTGAACGTGATTTTTCGCTAAAAAAAGCTAATTTCTCGTTGATGAATAAGGTTTCTAAGAGCCATGTTGAAGGCTGAAGCGGCACATTTGCGTGAAACAGTCTATCATAATGAAGACTTATTCCTAATTCTTCCTGTATTTTGTCATACGTGAAATTGCTAAATGCCATATTGTTATAAATTAAGGTATTATTTATCTATAAAATGAAGATTGTCTTTGTAGGGTGGCGCACTTTTACGGCTCCGTCCACACAATTTTGCGGGCATTTACAACGGCATGTTTGCCCTGATACGGGCGGTGCGCCTCTCCCAGCATCACATTTGCCGTCCCATAAAGATTAAAATCGCCCGCCCAAGGAAATTGTGGCTCATAGACCCAGTTGCCCGAAGGCTCGATATAGCCCCACATTCCGCCCGATTTGACTGCCGCATAGCCATGACTGAAACCATGCGCATCTTCGTAGCGAGGATTGATGAGAAACCTGCCTTTTGCATCTATAAAGCCCCATTTTCCGCCCAAAGATTTGAGGGTTTGATAGTCGTCTTTGAGGGGCAAAACAGACTTCGGCTCGCTACCCACAAGGGCTGGCGCAAGTCCTGAACCAAAACTGCGTACAATGTCAAATTCCGTAGGAACGCATAAATAGCCCGTAGAATCCAACAAACCCATTTTCTGATTCTCTGAAGTCTCAAATTTTTCGCCCCTAAAACCGCCTTTTACAGGGGCATAGCCATTGCGAAAACTCGTGGTAAGACGATACTGCTCATAGACTCTTTTGCCTGTTCGGTCAATACAATACGCATTAAAATCATCTTCCATCACAAACGCATGTCCTTCGTGAAAATTGGCAGGAAAGAGGAAACGAGGCGCAATAGCAATAATGCCATTTTTGTCAATATAGCCCCATTTATTATTTATATAAACGGCAGCTAATCCCTCCGAAAAGCAGCGTGGCGACTGAATCGCTAAACCACTTATCACAATAGAATCCTGTTTATTGATATAAAACCACTCTTTCCCGTCATAAACAGCTGCTAATCCTTCGGAAAAAATATAGCCTTCAAAAGAAGCCAACGAAAGCTCGTGAAGGTCGTAGGGCTGCGCCTTGCGGACAGGCGGAGAAACATATTTAGGGTTAATAACAATGGCATTTTGGTCATCAATAAAGCCCCATTTCCCATTGGCGGGCATATCACGCCCTTTGGTAAAACCGCCAATATTAATGGCTCCCATTCCTTCCGAAAAAGGGGCAATATAGGCGTATTGTGGCGGAATTGCCCATTCTCCGTCAAGGTTTATGCAGCCATATAAAGTCCGTTCTCTTTCGGAATAGAAAATAGGGTGTTCTGCTACTTTTGGCGTTTCGCCGCAAGCAAAAAGACAAAGAAATATGGGAAAAAGATACAAGTATTTCATAAGAAATGGAGAATTGAAAATTGAAAATTAATAGCACTTACGCAAAATCCACTATTTTTCATTCCTTAGGCTGCAAATATAAGGGATAATTTGATAACGACATAATGTATTTGTAGATTTGCAGGGTGGCGCAGCTTTGAAAGGTGCGCCACCCTGCAAACCTACATCAACTTTGTGGCAGCTTCTCGAAGCGTCCGCTTGCACCAGCAATACAACAAAGATGATAAGCTCGTTTATGTAGTCCGTACTACTTAGCCCGCCTCTTTTTCAAAAAAATGTGGTTTTGAGGTAAACGTAAACCCTATTTTCTTCGTTAGTTTGTACAATCGCAGAAAGAACCGTAATTTTAGGACGTGAATCCTTATTTACGCAATTTTTCTATATTTTACATAACAAATGAAACAAATTCTACGACTTAGTACTTTTGTGTTATTCACCTTTTTGGCGGCAAACTTGTTGTTTGCGCAAAACCCCA
Source organism: Bacteroidota bacterium (assembly GCA_043751755.1). GTDB lineage: Bacteria > Bacteroidota > Bacteroidia > J057 > J057 > JAAFHL01. The sequence continues at coordinate 12,238 of JAYUZN010000407.1, forward strand.
ATCTACCCTTATTTCAAGATGGCAGAATGTGGCTAAAAGTAAAGGCAGACCAACCGCTGAGCCTGCCTACCATGAAAACGGCAGATGACCTCAAAAACCTTGCGGCTTATCCCGAATTGCAGAGCCTTTTGCAAAAATACGAGGCTACTGTTTTCCAAAAAGCCTTTAAAATGCCCGAATTACGGGATTTTTATGAAATAAACTTCATAGCATATAGCCAAGCTGATGTGTTTGTAAGGGATTTGCAAAAACTGTCTTTTGTGGAATTTGCAGAAAAAATGCCTATGGCTTACGTCAATCTTATGCCAAATGACTACAATGCAGGGCAACAATGGCATCTCAATAAGATAGAAGCACCTTTGGCATGGGACATTTCTACGGGAAGTATCAAAATCAAAATTGCGATTGTAGATGATGCGGTTAAGCGCGACCATGAGGACTTGGCTACGCAAATTTGGGCAAATCCGGGCGAAATTGCGAATGATGGCATAGACAATGATTTGAATGGCTATGTTGATGATAAATATGGCTATGATGCTGCCGACAATGATGGCGAAACGACTCCGCCAGATTCGATTGTGGATTGTCAATCGGCAACGGGTGGCTTTTGTCATGGCACAAGTGTTTCGAGCTGTGCGGCAGCGGCTACGAATAATGGCAAAGGCATCGCAGGCATTGGCTATAATTGCAAAATTATTCCTGTGAAATGTCGCAGCGACTTCAATAGTGCGGGGGGGATTACGCATGGCTATCAAGGCATTGATTATGCGGTGATTGCAGGGGCAAATGTCATCAATTGTTCTTGGGGAGGTCCTGGCTATTCTGCTACTGCACAGGCAGTTGTATCTGCTGCCCGCAATCATGGCTGTATTGTCGTGGCAGGGGCGGGCAACGACAACAATTCGGTTTCTTTTTATCCGGCTTGCTTAAAGAATGTGATTTCGGTGGCGGCAAGTGATGCCAATGACCATAAATCGGGCTTTTCGTGCTACCACGATAGCGTAGATGTTACGGCTCCCGGCTCGGCGATTCGCTTGGCGGTAGCGACTACGACTTCGAGCTATGCAATACAAGATGGGACTTCTTTTTCAAGCCCCATAACGGCAGGACTTTGTGCTTTGATGCTTTCTGCGAATCCTTGCCTCACAGCGAATGAGATAGAATATCACTTGAAAGCGTCTTGCGATTTTTTCACTGATATGAATATTCCCGCCTATCAAGGCAAATTAGGAGATGGACGTATCAATGCAAAAAAAGCATTGCAAGCCGTCAATCCTACCATGATGCCTACGGCGGCTTTTACTTATAATATAACGTCATGTGGCGGAATCGTGGAGTATGCCTATAATGGCGCATTAACCGCCGCTTGTCCCACCTCTTTCAAATGGCTTTTGACAGGAGCAAATACGGTTTTTTCTACCAATATGAATGTAACAGTAGCCTATCCGAGTTCTGGCACTTATAATGTAAAACTCATTGTAAGCAATGCTTTGGGGGCAGATACGGTGGAACAAACGGTAAATGTAACGGTTTTGCCTTTTCCAGACTTGAATTTTCCGGTAAGCATGATTGTGGGTTGTTATGGCGATAGTTTGCAGCTGAATGCGACTTGTACAACGGGAGTTAGCTATCTTTGGTCGCCGTCATTGGGGCTAAGTACCACCACTACCCTCACGCCAAAAGTGAAATGTACTGCTCCTCGCACTTATTACCTGACGGCAACGGACGCAAATGGCTGCCAAGATGTTGATACTTTTCAGTTAGACGTAAAACCTAAACCTGCCGCTGTAACCGCCGCAGATGTAATAGGCGCGCCAAATACGGATATTCAACTTACGGCTACTTGTTCTACGCAGAATATTAGCTACCTTTGGCAGCCGAATATTAGCCTAACTGATGCCACACTTTCAAACCCCATTTGCAATACGCCCAATTCTCGTCTGTATCTGGTTACGGTTACGAACCAATATAATTGTACCAAATCGGACTATGCCTTGGTGGACGTGGGCATAACGGGGATAGATTTTCCGAATGGAAATGTGGCGGCTATTGCTGCTGCCTATCCCAATCCTGCCAAAAATATACTGACTTTGAAAGCCTACTTTTCACAAAGGGCAAAGGTGAGTATTCGCTTATTTGAGGGAAATGGCAGCTATATTCAGGAGGTTTTCGCAGGAAATGTGCTTGCAGGAGATTTTCAATATCAGGTAGAAAGAGGGGAAATCGCTGCGGGTATTTATACGCTTGCATGGGAAATAGACGGGGAAGTGCGGACGCAGAAGGTTACGTTTGAATAAGGCTATTTGTTGGCAGACATTAAAAAATAAACTTACCATACGAATTTTTAACCATTAATTTTATACCTCAATGAAAAAGCAAAAAATGTTGTTGATGTTTGGATTATTGTTTGTATCTTTATTTCAAACCAGTTGTAAGAAGATGCAAGAACAAATAAATCCATTGAAATCAGCCCTTCACCGAGAAGGAAGTGTGCCTACCATTATCAATCGAGGGGGTAGTGAAATCGAGGCAGAAGAGCAAATAATAACCGTTATGGGTGCGCAAAGAGCAAACCCTTATACGGTAGCGAACATGACAGCGGCATATAACAATCTGTATGAGCCGAACATTCAGACGATGCCCGCAACACACTTGTATATCCGTTTTTTGCCAAGTACAATAAATGAATTGAGCCTATTGTCAGAAACGGGGATATTTTGGTTTGATTATCCGATGGATTATGAGTTGATTCAACGGGGAAATTATTATCATGATCCTTCTGTTACGGGCGACTTTACTTGGTTGTATGCTTCCGTTCCTGTAGGTACTTCTTTACCTTCTGTACAGCATGAAGTATTGGCAGAACTGGTATTAGCACCTGATAATTCTGACATTGTACGCGAAGCGTATTATTTGGTAGGTTTGGCTACTGCGGAATTTGTTACAGAAAGAGAAAACGGACATAACCCAAATGGAGGCGTAGGAATTGCGCCCTGCTCAGGAGAAGACCCTGGTTATCCAGACTGTTTTGGGTCAGGTTATAGCCCTACTAATCCTTCAAATGGCGGAAATCTTGGGGGTTCTACACCTACACCTCAAAATGCTTGCCATTGCAATATTCCCGATTTAGATACCCGTCCTTCGGGCTGTGTTAGAGTCGAAGATACGCAATTAAATCCCAGTTTACGTGCGGTAAGGGAGGCTACAGTTGTGGCTTATAATGGTTGGTTTACACTTGCATTTACCAAAACGAACGCACAAGGACATTTTGAGATGGTACATGATTTTGCCAGCCCTTTTGCGCCGACTAATTTATGTCCTTACTGCACAGGCACGAATAAAGTTCAACTTTGGGTAGGTTTTACGAATCAAAAAGCAGATATAAGATGTATTCGTCAGTGGGATATTCAAAATTATGCGTGGTCAGTTTATGATTATTTGGGTGAGTTTGAAGACATTTTTAACAATGTAAACATCAATTATATGCGTCCAAATGATTTGGGGAATGTACATACAGCGGGATTGCGTTATTGGATGTCTGCGACTGCTTTGAATGCTGTTTCAGAGTGGCATGATTATGCCGCAGCAGATGGCATTCTTCCCCCTCAAAATAATATCAAAATCCTATTAAGCGCTTGGGGAGCAACAGGTTATGCAGGCTCTGCCCCTATGCTCCATAAAGTTTTTGGACCAGGACTTTCTTTGGCGGCTGCTCCCGTAGGCTTAGTGGTAACAGGTGCAACCATGATTACCAGTCTTTTTACCCCTTTTATTGGTTCGATTGTAGCAGGACTAAGCCCAGTAGTGGGAATCGTAAGTGGAGATGTAGTAGCCTATTTGGGGGCATTTCCGCCAGATGTATTTGTAATGTATGATTGGGGAGCTGCAAATTTTACTTCAGATTGGGTAAAAGAGGTTATTTATCATGAGTTAAGCCATGCAGTGCATTTTCGTAGGGCGGGTAGCACTTTCTGGACAAAAGAAATCGGTTATATTGTGGCTCATGGTGGTTATGGAGATGGCACAGACCTGCCTGGAGCTGCAAGAGCAGGGCTAGTGGAGGGCTGGGGCTATTCTATGGGATACCTGCTTACAGATAGGACTTACGGGGTAAATCATAGTCTTTCTAATGCTAATGCATTCCCATCAATCAGAAATCAGGAACGTTGGATATATAATTTTAGTGAAGGGTATTCGCCATGTGTTGCAGGGGTAGGAGGTTGTGCGAATTGGATTCCAGAAGGCCTAATTTACGATTTAATGGATGATAATAGCTTAAGTCCAGTAGGAGACGGAATTGGGGTAAATGGGACAAAGGTGGAACCAAACTACACAAATACAGGAGGTCTAAATCATGATGTTAGAGGAATTACCCTTCAACAGTGTTTTAATGCTTTGGACAATAATGTTGAATCCCCGCAAGAATATAGGGATAGACTTATACAAAATATAAGCCCTACTCCTACAATAACGAATGATATAAATTTATTATTTGAGGATTACGGTTATTTTTAATATATCTTTTATGAGACAAACCACTTTTTTTATTGTTTTACTATCTTTGATAGGATTAAGTTCCTGTGGATTTTTCAAAGATAAGTGTTTTCGTACTTATCGGTTTGAAATTCCTTTTACTACATATCCACTAAAAGATACATTAAATATAGGAGATACACTTTGGATAAGTGCCGATTTTAGTGGAGATATACTGGATTCTACAAAAATGGAGTATGTACACACTGAAAATATAGATTTTGAAACAAAAATAGGGCTAGATCAAATAGATACTAATCCATATAAACCAAATGTATGGGGTAGTTTAGGACCTATTATACTTGAAAAAGGAGAAATCGCACCACAAGGAATATCGATGAGAATAAAGTATCGTTATGAGAACAATCGCTATTTATTTAAACTTGGGGTTGTTTGTAACAAAGTAGGCGTTTACTATCTGGGCATACATTCTCGCTATAATAGTTCCATCGAAGTTGATAAAAACTCTGGGTGTGAAGAATCAAAACAGATGACCTATATCATGAATAATGGTGATATAGAAGTTAATCATTATGATTTAGTTTTGGCAAGCCCAGATACTTTCATTTCAAGAGGATCAGGAGTCAATGGGTACATATTTGGAGGTTCTTATACATTTGCTGTAAAATAAAAAAGGTCTGCCAACATAAGCATTGCCGAAAATGCCGCCCAGCCGAAGCGCAAAGCCTGGCGGCACTTCTGCAATGCCAGCCGTTTATCGTCCACTAACTTTGGCAAAGTTCTAAACTTTGTCAAAGTTAGATAAGTTTGAATTTTCAACCCTTCGAGTGGTGGTTAGTGAGCTTGTCGAACTATAGCCCCTCGAAGTGGTTGAAAAATAACAACATTTTCAATTCTCAATTTTTTATACAATAATGAAACAAATTAGACTATTTTCCATTCTTTGTGTGTTTTCGATGCTTATGACGCATCTTTCTTTTGCCCAGACCGAAGTAAGAAAAGCGTATCAAGATGGCAGAATGTGGGTAAAGGTGAAATCAGACCTTCATCTTAGCTTGCCTACGATGAAAACTACAGAAGAACTCAAAAATCTGGCAGACTATCCCGAATTGATGTCGCTCATGCAGCAATATGAGGCTACCGTTTTCAAAAAAGCCTTTGTGTTGAAGGAATTGCGGGACTTCTATGAAGTGCAATTCAATGCCTATAGCGAAGTCGAGAGCTTTATTCGCGACATGCAAAACCTCTCCTACATTGAATTTGCGGAGAAAAAACCCGCCGACTATTTCGACATAACGCCCAATGACTACAATCCGTTTCAGCAATGGCATTTAGCCAAAATCGAAGCTCCGTTGGCATGGGATATTTCTACAGGAAGCTCAAAAGTTAGAATTGCGGTTACAGACAATGCTATCAGCCGCGACCACGAAGACTTGGCTACGCAAATCTGGTCTAACCCAGGCGAAATTGCCAATGACGGCTTAGACAATGATGGAAATGGATTCATAGACGACAAATATGGCTATGATGTGGGAGATGACGACCCCGAAACTACGCCAAATCCTGCCCTCATTGATTGCCAATCTGCCACAGGCGGGTTTTGTCATGGAACGGGTGTATCAAGTTGTGTAGCAGCAGCTACGAACAACAATAAAGGCGTAGCTGGGATTGGCTATAACTGTAAAATTATTCCCGTCAAATGCACAGGAGATGCCGAAACAGGCGTAAATCATGGCTATGAAGGCATGGATTATGCGGTTGCAGCAGGAGCGCAAATCATCAATTGCTCTTGGGGCGGAACAGGCTTTTCTAACACTTCACAAGCCGTTATTACGGCTGTTCACAACGCTGGGGTTATCATTGTGGCTTCTGCTGGCAACGACAACAATGCCATCGCGCACTATCCTTCGGGCTACAAATATGTGATTGACGTAGCTGCAAGTGATGCCAATGACCATAAATCAGGTTTTTCTTGCTACCACGATAGCGTAGATGTAACTGCACCTGGCTCTAACATCAGAGTCGCCGAAAATACGACTACTACCAGCTACGCCAATGTTGATGGCACTTCTTTCTCCTCTCCGATTACGGCAGGTTTGTGTGGGCTGATGTTGTCTCTCAATCCTTGTCTCACGCCCGCAGAAGTGGAATATCACCTCAAAGCGAGTTGCGACTTGTTTAGTGATATGAGCCTTCCTACCTATCAAGGCAAATTAGGGGCAGGGCGCATCAATGCCAAAAAAGCCTTACAAGCCGTTGCACCTGCGATTGCGCCTACTGCTGCATTCAATAGCAATATCAATTCTTGTGGCGGAACGGTAGATTTTACCTATACTGCTAACAATACTTCGGCTTGTGCCAACGTATTCAAATGGTTGCTCACAGGCGCAACGCCTTCTTTCTCGACCAGCAAAGATGTTACTGCTACCTATCCTACTTCAGGTGCTTACAATGTTCAACTCATTGTAAGCAATGCTTTGGGCGCGGATACCCTCAATCAAAGCATTAATGTAACCGTTAATCCTTTTCCCGATTTGTCGCTCGTGTTAGATTCTGTAAAGGGCTGCTATGGAGATAGCATTCTCTTAGGTGCGACTTGCATCACAGGCGTAAGCTATGCTTGGTCACCTGGTATCGGCTTGAGTTCTACCTTCGCACTTTCTCCAAAAGTGAAATGTACGTCTCCACGCACCTATTATCTTACGGCTACAGATGCCAATGGCTGCAAAGATACGGATACTTTGTATTTAGACGTAAAACCAAAGCCTGCTGCGGTAACTGCGCCTGATGCAAGCGGCGCGCCAAATGTGGATATTCAACTTACGGCTACTTGCTCTACGCCGAGCATTACTTATGCTTGGACACCTGCTACGAGTTTGAGCAGTACCACCATTTCCAATCCGATTTGCAACACGCCGAGCAATCGTTTGTATCAAGTAACGGTTGTCAATCAATACAATTGTACCAAAAGTGACTACGCACTTGTGGACGTTGGGATAACGGGAATAGACTTTCCGAATGGAAATGTGGCAGTGATTGCGCCGATTTTCCCAAATCCTACGCAAGAGGCTTTTACGCTCAAAGCGCAATTTATTGGCAATGTTTCGTTGAATATTCGCCTTTTTGATGCTACAGGCAAATATGTTGCTGCTGTGTTTGAAGGAAATGCTCCTGCGGGAGAGTTTGCTCAAAAGGTGCAAAGAAATACGCTAAGTTCAGGGCTTTACACGATTGCTTGGGAAGTTGATGGGCAGGTGTTTACGCAAAAAGTAACATTTGAATAAGATGTTCGACAGGCTTACTACGAGTAGTGCCGTAGGCACGAAATATTTATAGCCCCCCATAATTCCCCCCAATTTATTGCGTTTTTCGTGCAAGCACGAAAAATATAGGGAGGGGTTGGCATGTTTTTTCTATAAATATCGCCGTCCCTACGGGACTATTAAATTATTACTTTATTTAAGTTTCTTTCCTTAGCTGCCACAAGCGTCTGTTTGTGGCAGCTTGTACTTTTGAAAAGTGCGCCATGCTTGCACAAACTATTACGCCCCATCTACAGGCTCCACCATCACCACCTGTTCACGACTCACAACCACCATTCCCGCAGGGTCGCCTTTGCGTTTGCGCACATACTTGCGGGGCGTATATATCACAGGTACAAGGGATTGCGTGCGATATTTGGAATACCAAGCAGCGAGTCCTGCGGCATGTTCTAATACATTTTTGGGAATCGTTTTGCCTGCTTTTTGCCGAATCAATACATGCGAACCGCCGACATCTTTGGCGTGCATCCAAATATCATCTTTGCTGCCGAATTTCACCAATTCATCATTGTTCTTAGCATTTTTTCCGACAAAAATCTGCCAGCCTTCGTATTCATAGTAGCGAAAAGGATAGCTTTGTGGCGAAATATCCGCTGCAAACACCTTTTCAAACTGCTTTAAAGGCTTTATTTGCTCGAAATCTAAGCCTTTTTCGGTCAGTTGTAGATTTTCGGGGGAAACGACTTCCCCAAAAGCCTCCAATTTTATTTCCGCATCTAAGACTCTTTCCTCCAATTTCCCTATTTCGCCTTGCAAATAGCCCAATTTCGCCTTTCTTGCTTTATTTTTTTGGTAATAACGGGCAGCATTTTCGGGCGGCGAAAGGTCTTTTTTTATCCGAATTTCAAGGGGCGCATTTTCATTATAAAAATCCTCCAAAGTTATCGTTTCTACATTTTTGGGGATTTGATGCAAATTTGCCATCAAAATATGCCCTATTTCCTCCGCAGAACGCTCCTGCAAGAGTTGCGCAATGCTTCTTTGAAAAGATTGATAGGTATGTTTTGTTTGTCTAACAGGCTCTATGAGCTGTTTGGAAATGGTTTTGTAGCTGTTTTGATAGCCAAACAAATGAAAATAACAACGCAAATAAAAGTGCAAAGCCGTCTCTACGCCTTTAATTCCCATGCTATTTTCTGTGTTTGGAAAGAGTTGAAATTGCATTTTTTCTTTTTCTTTAAAAATGAAAAATATGTCTTTTTCTGCGTCTTTTATTGTCATCAAAAAAGCCTCTTTTGCCGCTTTTCCTTGTTGAATATAGGCAAAAATACGGGTTGCAAAATGCTTGTCATAAATGGGGGAAATCTCTCGAATCGCCGCTAAAACTTCTTTTTCATTTGCAAAAATTGCCTCATTCAAAGTGTCTATTTTTTCGGGAAAAAAGTCTCCTGCTTTTTCTTGAAACGCCTCATCTTCAGGCTGTTTGTTGAGCATTGCTACCACTTTTTGGTCTTTGCGAACGATGACATTTGCCAAAGACCTGTGCATTTTTAGCACCAAATCCCAGCCTCTTTCCAGTTCCCAAATCAAGACTCTTTCATAAGGCACAACCCTTGCCATTTTGATTTTTTTCTGCCACACTTCGGGCAACAAATCGATAGAATTGCGTCCTGCGCGCGAAAACTCTTCCGTAGGCACGATAAAAGTCAGGGGCGTATTGCAACCCACACGAATATAGCCCTTATCGGTTTCGATAATGACTTCATTTTTATTTTGCGAAAAACAAGCCAAAATACGCGCCCCTTTGAAATCTCGATTGAGATAATCGGCGATATGTAGGAGGGTGTTGTAGTGAAATTGCATGGTTGTTATACTTTGAAGGAGGTGCATTCGTCCCGTTATCAGTGGGGACACAGACAACGCGGCAGACGAACGATTGTCAGTTATTTATATATGATTCAACGTAATTATTCAGGTTAAAGCCGCTTCGAGGGTCTCCGACCACTCAAAGGGCAGCGAAACTAAATTCGTTTGAGTAAGCAACCCTTCGATGGGTGCTAACCCCTCGAAGTGGTTGCCTACCTAAATAGCTATGATTCAACTAAAATATTTAAACCCTATTTCTAAGTCGATTGTTTCTTGTTTAAATGGAATGAGTTACATGGCGACATGATGAGATTTATGTTTAATAGGGCGGCGCACTTCTGAAAAGTGCGC
>JAYUZN010000408.1:0-2766 GCA_043751755.1 Bacteroidota bacterium
ATATTGACTATCTAAAGCTGTTGTTATGCTGCTCGTATCTAAAGGCGCGAAAACGGGTTCTATGCTCCGCAGTTGCAGGTTTCCGCCAAACAAAGGCGGGATTTTGTAATTTGCTTTGTGGAAATGCCGTTCTATTTGCTCATTTTTCTTTTCCGACCATTTTTCCCAAATCGCAATAACTGCTGCTTCGTTGCTTGGCACACGCAAAAAAGGATGCGCAAAACCACTTGGGTCTTTATAGGAAAAATGCCCATTTTCACTTGCCTGAAAATGCTTCATTCCGCTTATGCCAAACAGCAGAAAACCGAGTTCCTGCGCCCGAGCTGCTATGAGGCTGGGCGGAATGCTGCTATAATATACGGCAGAAAAGGCATCCCCCCCAGCCCCCCCCGTATATTTCTAATATTGAAGTATATTTGTTTCATTTTTTTCGGTTGATGTATTTGACCCTGCAATGTTACGATTGTTTTAGGAGAAAACCAAATATTAAAAATATTTTTTTTGAGAAAAATTTTTGCCCTATCATTTGGCATATTTTCCCATATTTTTCTTCCTCTGTGCAAATCTGCGTCAGTCATCTCGAAAATCTTTTATAGTGAGCCAAGTCGAACTATGCGTGAAATTCGATTTTTTTAGTAATTTTGCCGAGCCATACAGCAAAAAATAACCGCTACTCATCTGTGTCCATCTGTTCAAAACATACAAACATTCCCAAAAAATGAAAAACATATTTCTCTCCATACTTACCTTGTTTTCTCTCTATTCTGCTACGGCACAATTAGATAGAAGCAAAGTGCCTACGCCCGGTCCTGCTCCTGAAATCAAAATCGGGAAAATAGAGACCTTTACCCTCGACAATGGCATGAAGGTTTTTGTCGTTGAAAATCACAAACTTCCACGTGTGAGTTTTAACCTTGTCTTGGATTTTGACCCTATCGTTGAGGGAAATAAGACAGGGGCTGCGTCTATGGCAGGGGAACTTATCAAAACAGCTACTTCAACCCTCAACAAAGACCAAATAGACCAACAAATTGCCCTCACAGGCGCAACCCTTATTACTTCGGACAGAAATATTTTTGCTTCTGGACTGAAAAAACATGCCGAAAAATTGACGGAATTAATGGCAGATATTGCCATAAATGCCAAGTTTGTACAAGACGAGTTTGACAAGCTCAAAAAGCAAAATGAGTCGGGACTTGCAGCGCAAAAGGAGAATCCGAACAGCATTATGGCACGTATTTCCGATAAAGTAGTGTATGGCGAAGGGCATCCTTATGGCGAAAATATGACCATTGAGTCCTTAGCGAATATCTCTATGGCGGATTGTGAACAATATTATAAAACTTTTTTTCGCCCAAATATTGCCTATCTTGCCATTGTCGGAGATATTACCCTTGATGAAGCCAAAGCCTTGATAAACAAGCGTTTTGCGACTTGGCAAAAAGGGGAGATTCCCAAAGCTACTTATCCGAAAGTAAGCAATCCCGGCAAAAACTTGGTGGAATTGGTCAATAGAGAAAGCTCTGTGCAGTCTGTTGTGAAGGTGGTAAATCCCATTGAGCTTACACCCGGCAGCAAAGATGAAATCCCTGCCAAAGTGATGAATTCTATTTTGGGCGGCGGTGCATCAGGGCGTTTGTTCCAAAATTTGAGAGAAAAACATGCCTATACGTATGGCGCATATTCCTCCGTTTCCACAGACGAGGTAGTAGCCGAATTTGCGGCTACTGCAAGTGTGCGCAATGCCGTTACAGACAGTGCGATTGTCGAGATTTTGAACGAAATGACCCGTATTCGCAACGAAGAAGTGACAGATGAGGTGCTTACCCGTACCCTCAATTTCATGGCTGGCACTTTTGCTCGCAATCTCGAAAGCCCACAAACCATTGCCAATTTTGCCCTTAACATAGCCCGTTACAATTTGCCCGCAGACTATTACACAAATTACCTCAAAAACTTGGCGGCTGTTACCAAAGCGGAGGTAAAACGGGTGGCAAATCAATATATTCTGCCCCAAAGTACGCACATTGTAGTAGTCGGAAACGCCAAAGAAGTAGCCGAAAAGTTGAAGCCGCTCGGCGAAATAATTGATTATGATGTAGCAGGAAATAAAATTCCTGCCGTAGAAGTCGTCGTAGAGCCTCCCCTTGCTGCACCTGTCATTACAGCAACGGTCTCCGAGATTTTGAACAAATACCTAACTTCTATTGGCGGTTTAGATAAGTTAAAAGCGGTAAAAGATTACCAAATTTCGATGTTAGCGCAATTTACAGGCATGGACCTTATTTCTAATATTTACGCAAAAGCCCCTAATATTGCCAAAAAAGAAGCACTTGGGCAAATGGGCGCAAATACGCGCTTGTATGACGGCAAAAAAGGCGTAGAAAAGAGCAGAGATGGGCTGAGGATTTTGGAGGGAAAAGAATTAGAAAACTTGAAGTTTCGTGCCTTGATGTTTGTAGAGTCAAAGTATGAGAGTTTGGGCATAAAACCTACGATAGAAGGCATCGAAAAAGTGAACGGAAAAGATGCCTATCACTTGCAAGTGCAGATGCCAAGTGGCGATTTGATGCAAACTTATTACGACATAGAAACGGGGCTAAAAGTGAAAGAAACGCTGGTTATTCCTGGACAAGCAGGGCAAATAGGAACGATGAATGTCTATTACAGCGATTACAAAGAGGTAGGAGGGATTATGTTTCCCCATCGGGTAAAACAAATAATTGGCGCACAAACGATAGACTTTGTGGTAACAGAACTCAAAGT
>JAYUZN010000409.1:0-2846 GCA_043751755.1 Bacteroidota bacterium
GGTATGGAACTCCATAATATGACCTTGCACCTGCCGAAACAGACCTTTCAATTCCTAAACAATGGAATTTTGGCTTACGACTGTCATTTGACGGTAAATAAGCCTACTTTTGAGCATATACAGCCTACCAGCAACTATGTCATCACGCCCTACATACTGAATGCAAATGTAAATGGCTCTGCTATTTACTTGCATGGAACGAACAGCTATTTGGCAGATTTGATATGTGAAGGCTGGATAGCTCCGAATACCTTTACGGATTGCAAATATGGCGTTTATACAGAGCTTGCACAGACTTGGGTAAGCCATGCCAACATGCAGCAAATGCAAACGGGAATCATGATGGTGCTGCCAGATGAGCAATCCGAAAATGTGATAGTAGGCAATACCATTGAAGCCGAAGATTTTGGCATTGTGGGCTTGATTACAGATGCCGCTAAGGATATGCACATAGAAGGCAATCATATAAAAATGAACCTCAACAATAATAACAGTTTTGGACATGCTGGAATTTATTTGGGCAATTTCTTTGGGGTGCAGCCCACTTCCGAAGCGGCTATTGTGCTAAATGCCATTCAAACTAATCGCACGCAAAGTGCTATTCTTACCGCAAATATGACAGGGAATTATAATTTTCGGGTAAGCAATAATAACCTCTCGCTGCTCAATCCCTATTTTGGCACAGAAGGCATACAAGTTCTCAATTCTGACAACTTTCTGATGTCTTGCAATACGGTAACAGGAGTAGGCATGGAAAACGGACTCGGCTACCATATAGAACGCTCGCGTGGCTGGGAGATGTCTTGCAATACCTCAAATGATACTTATACAGGACTCATGTTTGTGAATGATTGTACTTCGGATAATGGCTTGAAAGGCAATGACATACAAGCGCACAATGTAGGCTTATTGGTACGGAATAGCTCTTATATTGGCACACAAAAGCATGGCGGAAATCACTGGCTTCTGGGCGTGTATGGGACAAATTCGGCTTTGAATGATGGGAATATTTTATTATCAGAAATAAAAGTACATACTTCACAAGGAACTACTTATTATCCTTATCAAACTTTTCCTTTGGGTTGGTTTTTCCCAAGCTCTGGTACTCCTTGGGCAGATTGCCCTACAAATTGCGACCTACTTTCTTTCAATGGTAGTTACGGTTTAAACGGTTTAGGCGAAAGTGATAGCCTTATTGTTAATCAAGGCATAGCAGATTCTTTGTACCAAGCAGAATTGCAATACTCTTCGAATCGTTATTTGTATAAAAAACTCAAAGATAGTACCGCACTTGTCCCTTCTTGGGGCGCAATTCATGATTTTTATCTATCGCAACAGCAAACAAGTATAGGCAAGTTTACAGATATTAAAGATGCTTTTACGGACGAAAATTTTTCTTCTCCTCAAATTGTAGAAAATGATTCAATCATAAAAACGCTTTTGTCTCAAATCGCAGAAAATGATAGCCTAATAGAAACAGATTCTACGATGTTAGCTAATCTGCATAATGAAAATAAGGATAAGTACAATGCTATTGCAACCTTGCGAGAGACTAATCAAAACTTACAGGCTCAAATACAGGCAACTCATAACACTTATATAGATAGTTTAAAAGCACAAAACAGTAGCGTTACAGTTAACAGTTTAGTAGAACAAAATGAAAAGAGCATTAATGACATATTTTTTTCTACTATTGCCAAACACAATTTCACTTTTACAGAGTCTCAAATAAATGAAATTGAAAACATTGCTTTACAATGTCCCTATACAGGTGGTGAGGCTGTTTATCGTGCCAGAGTGTTACATACAGCACTTACAGGTTTTACAACTTATAATGATTCTATAAACTGTGCTGTACAAGGAATAAATTGGAGACAAGGGAATTCGTCAAAAGCAGAGAAATTCTTAAGCGTTTCTGTTGTTCCTAATCCAACAAGTGGTAAAGCGGCTTTTATATTTACTTCAAGCATTGAAAGCATAGCTACCATTGAAATATTTAATACTTTAGGGCAAAAGGTAAGTAGTTTTAATTTGCCTTCAAATACTGAAACGTTTGATTTTAACACACAATCTCTTTCAAAAGGTATGTACTACTATAAAGTGAGTGAATTAAACATCTCACTTTCTGGTAAATTTATTGTAGAAAAATAATATTCCATTCGTTGTTCCTACTTGCAGAAATACAAGTAGGAACAGCATAATTACAACAAGAAAATGAAAAACATCATTTATTTTGTAGTAGGGATATTATTTTCTACTACTTACACATATTCACAACACAGAATAGACAACAATTGGTTGATAGGCTGCGAAAGCTATGCAGGTTCGCCATGGGGAATTACACAAATGAATTTCTCAAACGATTCTTTGGCAATATCATGGCATGATATGCCTATCAATTTCGACCGCAGTGCAAGCATTATCAGCAATGAAGAAACAGGAGAAATATTGTTCTGTGCCAATGGTTTCACAATATTGGATAGAAATGCGGACACTATGCAAAATGCCTTTGGGTTTAGTCCCTGCCCTTACTCTACAAGTTATGCAGATGAAGGAGTAACATTTTCACAAGGAGCTTTGGTATTACCTTTTCCAGACCACTCTAATCAGTATTATATGTTTCATGAACCTATAGTGATTTCTATCAATGGGATTACTTATGCTAACAAATTACTGTATAGTTTTATTGATTTAACAGCTAATAATGGATTGGGAAAAGTGAGTAATAAAAACAGTACGGCTGTGGTAGATTCTTTATCAGAAGGGATTTTAACGGCTGTAAAACATGCAAATGGCAGGGATTATTGGGTAATAGCCCCTCGTTATTCCGCAGATGGCTATCATAT
>JAYUZN010000410.1:0-8961 GCA_043751755.1 Bacteroidota bacterium
CTTCCCACAGATACTGTATATGGCTTGGCGGCAAGTCCGCTTCACGAAAAAGCCGTAAACGAAATTTATAGCCTTAAACAACGTCCTCGCACGCAAAATCTGCCTATTATGGTGGCTTCTGTCAAGGATTTGGAAAAAATGGGGGTAGAAATCAGCCTTTTAGCGCAAAAAATATTGGACTCCGAGCTGGTTCCGGGTGACATTACGCTTGTATTAGGCTTTAAAGATAAGCCTGTATTAGCTTGGCTACAAGGGCGTGAAGAAGTGGCAATTAGAATCCCAAATCATCAAAACTTGTTGGAGATATTGGGAAAAACGGGTCCTTTGTTGGTAACAAGTGCCAATAAGCATGGAAATCCCAATATGTCTAAGCATATTGCTGAAGTATTGGCAGACCTCAATGGCTTGCCAGGGGTAGTGGTTGAGGGAAAAGTAGGCGAAAATGTGCCTTCAACCATTGTAAATTGTAGGGTCAATCCGCCCATTATCGAAAGACAAGGGCGTATTTTGAACGAAGATATATTGAATGTTTTGAACAGTTAGCAGCACGCAGATTTTCGCAGATGAAAGCAGATATCGCAGATGTATCATTTTTGGCACGCAGATTTTCGCAAATTAAACCGCAGATTTGCGCAGATTAAAGCCATTTCTCATTTTCCATTTTTCATTTTTCATTTCTCATTTCTCATTTCCCATTCCTCATTTTCATGGCTGAAGTTATTTTAGGAATCGAAACCTCTTGTGATGACACAGCGGTAGCCTTAGTAGATGTAAAAGGCAACGTATTATCCTCTGTCATTGCATCTCAGGCAGATATGCACGCAGCATTTGGCGGCGTGTATCCCGAATTTGCGGGGCGGGCGCATATTGCAGCCATTATGCCCACGATAGAGAAGGCTTTTTTGCAGACAGATTTAACGCCAAAAGATATAAAAGCCATTGCTGTAACGCGTGGACCAGGGCTAATTGGCTCATTATTAGTGGGTTTAAACACCGCATCAGGCTTGGCTTTAGGTTGGGAAAAACCCCTTATAGGCATCAATCACCTGCGCGGGCATTTGCGAAGTGCCGACCTTGAGCAGCAAAGAGTAACATATCCTGCCATTATTTTGTTGGTTTCGGGGGGACACACGTTTTTGGCTTATATGAAAGACTCCATTAACATACAACTTTTGGGCAGCACAAGAGACGATTCGGTGGGAGAAGCGTATGACAAAGTAGGCAGAATGTTGGGCTTAAACTACCCTGCGGGTCCTGCGATGGACAAAATGGCAGCAAAAGGCAGCCCTTCCATTGCTTTTCCGAGACCTATGCTGCATGAGAAATTAGAGTTTTCTTTTTCTGGGCTAAAATCTGCCGTTTCAAGGTATTTGGCGACTCCTGATACCCTGAAAGCACCCGCAGAAGACATTGCCGCCTCTTTTGTGGAGGCTGTTATGGAAATATTGATAACCAAGTGCAAACGTGCCATTATTGCCCGTCCTTGTGCCTCATTGGTGGTCGTAGGGGGCGTAGCAGCAAGCCCGCAACTTCGGCAGGAGGCTTTGACTTTGTGCCAAAAAATGGGAATTGAGTTGTGCCTTCCGCCTGTAAAATGGTCTACCGATAATGCTGCCATGATTGCACTTGCGGCTTGGGATTACCTCAAATTGGGGATAATGCCACCCGCATTGCCAGAGTTACAACTGACGATAAGTGATTTTTAGGTATTTATTTCACGCAGATTTGCGCAGATGAGAGACGCAGATTTAACGCAGATTAAGAAAAACATATATCATCTGCGAAAATCTGCGGTTAAATCTGCGAAAATCTGCGCGAAACCAACCCCTCAAACAATGTTCATTATAGAAAAAAAAGAAGTTGATTTTGACACATTTGCCGCTTTTTGGAGCGAAAAATACAACTATGCGAAGCCTATAGAATGGGCTTTAGACAACCTGAATTTTGGCATGGGGCTAATGGTTCCTTCTGATATAAAATCGCTATTTACTGCCAAAGAGAGCGAAGAAAATTCCCTGTTCAAATTCAAATCTCCGATGGAACTTCTCAAAGGCATAGACACCTTTCGCAAATTGCAAAAACAGTATGACGAGGCATTGTTTCAAAACGCTTACGGGCATCTGTCTATTGTGGGGCAGATTGTATTGTTACAAATGCTCAATCCTACCAATTTCCCTATGTTTGACGCACATATTTATCGGGGCTATGCCTTTCTCAAAACAGGCAAAGTAGCTGAATTAGAAGACCTTACAAAAACAGAGCAGTTTGAAGCCTATCTAAATTACAAATCTTTTTTAATGGGACATGTTTCAGATAACCTTTCCCTCAAAAAAGCAGACAAAGCGGTTTGGGCATTTGGAAAGTATTTGGAAAGTGAGGTTTCGCGCAATTTAAGGCATCATTCTGCCTAAATATAATACTATTTTAATAATATCCTAAAATATGAATTAGTTATGGAAAATATTTTTTTCAAAATATTCTTTTTTATTGTTTTGTGCGTAAAAATAAGGTTAAATTTGTAGCGCATTTCAAGCAGAGAGCATAAAAAAAGGAATCTTTCTTTTGGTAAAAAACAAAAAAGATAGTTAGCTAATTTTCAATTCTCCATTTTCAATTTTCAATTCCATAGCAGTTTTTCGATAGACGAAACATGATAGATTTCTGGGTGACAAAGTGGCAGGGACGGTTTTTTCAGGCTTTTTGCGGGGGGCTTTTGAGTATAAATGCCTGTCAAAGCGTTCAAAAAGATATACAACAAAACGCCGTATATGGGAAAGAAGATACCCTTACTACGGCTGAGGGCAAAGATGTGTTAGATACATTTCAATTTATTTCGGATAAATTTGCAAGCAATCCATTTTTGTATCGTCCCACGATGGATAATATGGCACAACTCATGCCTAAATGTAAGCGATATTCGGAACTGTTTGTAGAGCCGCAAACTCAAGGCAAAGATTCGATTGTTAGCTACAATGACGATTCTACGACTTTTTCTTTTTACAAAACGGTAGGAAGTGCTTTTTTTACCGAAGCACGCATTTTTTCTTCTGCCATTCTGCTACAAGATAGCATCAAGATAGGTATTTCTAAAAACGAATTCCTCAAAACCTTAGAAATAAACTTACCCGTTTCCAAAGACATAATTGTAATACGAGACTCGGAAAGTGTAAGCCAATTATTTTTCTTTTTTCATCGCCAAAAACTGTATAAGATTGAGGTGAATACGGTGCAATAACTGGGAAATGAAAAATGAGAAATGAAAAATAGCTTTCATCTGCGAAAATCTGCGGTTTCATCTGCGAAAATCTGCGTACCAAAAATGATACATCTGCGACATCTGTTTTCATCTGCGAAAATCTGCGTGCTGAAAAAAATACTGAAAATCATAAAAAAATCCCTTATTTTTGTAGGGATTTTTTTATGTAAGGGAATGTAGGTTAAAACCCGCCTCCCTAATACGCACTCATTTTCAACTTAATATGGATTTTTCTCAATTTCTCCCACGTCTCGCACAAATCGAAAGAAAAAACCGCCGCTGGAGCTACGGAATTACGGCGGTTTTGCTCATTCCTTTTCTTTTACTCACCCTCATTTGGACGGTACAGCGCAGCCACTTCGAAAATATTGGCGAAGACGGCAATGACATTGTGGGCTATATGGATATGGGCGACCCTTCAGAAATGGGCAGACCCGATTTTGGAGATGAGAATGAAGGAAATAGAGATATAAATAATTTTGATAAGTCGGTAGAAAATCCTACGCCGCCTGCCCCTAATGCTGCTGCTCCTGCGCAGCCTGCCGCCCCTACTCCTACATCAACTACTGCGGATAAGGGCGAAAGTAAAGCCTTGACTTCCAACGAGGATTCCCCTGTGTCTGTCCCAGATAAAGCCAAAGATACCAAAAAAGACGACAAAAAGCCTGTTACCCCGCAGCCTGACAAGCCCAAAACGCCGGTTACGACTCCGCCAACAAAGCCTGTGGATACCAAGCCGCAGCCTACTAACAATACTCCAAGTACCTCCACGAATACCAAACCCAGTACTACTCCTGCTGCGCCAAGTGGGGGAGCAAATAGCGGAAAAGGCGGAGGCGTGGGAAATGCGGGTTCTCCAGATATTAAAAACCTCGACCCAGAAGGCATGTACGATTTTGGGGCAGGAGCAGGGGGGGGGGGGGGCGGTCTAAAGGGCAGAAAGCCTATTAGCCTGCCCAAGCCCAAATATGATGCGCAACAAGAAGGCAAAGTGACATTTGACTTTCGGGTCGACCGCAATGGAGATGTGGTTTATGCCAGAGCTGTGGCACCTCACAGCAAACTTGCCTTAGAAAAAGCGGGGGAAGAAGCTATCAAAAACGGTTGGAAGTTTAGCAAAGTCAATTCGGACGAAGAACAAATGTTAAGGGTAACGATTACCTTTAAACTGAAAGGCTAATCAATATAGCAAGAAAGACATGAAAAAAAACATAGGAATTGGCTATGACAATTTTTCGGAAATCATAGAAAAAAACCTTTATTACGTAGATAAAACCTTGTTTATCAAGGACGTAATCAATGCTGGGAAAGTGCTACTTTGTACGCGCCCACGCCGTTTTGGGAAGACCTTAAATCTTTCTATGGTAAGGTATTTTTATACAAATAGTCAAGATTTTCGTCCGCTTTTCAAAGGATTAGCGATAGAGAATGAGCCAGAATTTGCGCAATATGCCCATAAATATCCCGTTATTTCCGTTTCGCTCAAAAGCGTGAAAAAGGATACTTGGGAGCCTGCGTATGCGCATTTGAAAGACACTTTTCAGACTTTGTATGGAATACATCAACACTTGCTCGAATCAGAAGTACTCACAAAGGACGAAAAAAAGCAGTTTCAGGCAATTTTAGTGGGGACAGCTTCCCAAAATAGCTACGAAAAAGCCTTGTTTTTTCTGTCAAAATTGCTCCACAACGTTTATCAGCAGAAAGTCGTGATTCTAATAGATGAATATGACACGCCGATTTATCCTGCCTATCAAAACGGCTATTATCGCCAAATGATTGATTTTCTACGCTCTATGATGGAATCAGCCTTGAAAGATAATCCTTATTTGGAGAAAGGCTTGGTTACAGGCATTTTGCGAATTGTAAAAGAAAGCCTTTTTTCGGGCATTAATAATTTAGATGTTTTTTCTATTCTGTCGCATCATAATATTTCCGATAAATTTGGTTTTACCGAAGAAGAAGTTCTCCAAATGTTGGAATATTATGAATTTAGCGAAGAAAAAATAAATGACGCAAAGAGTTGGTATAATAGCTATATTTTTGGGAAATTTGCCATTTACAATCCTTGGTCAGTCCTCAATTTTGCCTCAAAACCTGAAAATCATGCGCAAGCCTATTGGGTCAATACTTCAGATAACATTTTGCTACGCAGCTTGTTACTTGCGGGGAATGCCAGTCTGAGAGATGAAATTCAATCTTTGATAGAAGGGAGCAAATTGATAAGCAAGGTTTCGGAAGAATTGAGTTTTGCGGATTTGCCTAATAGCAAAAATGCAGCTATTTCTTTGCTATTAAGTTCGGGTTATTTGAAGGCAAAAAAGCTCCCTCAAGCAGAAGAAAACCAATTAAAGGCTCTGTATGAAATTTCTATTCCTAATTTGGAAGTAAAAGACGTTTATTATAGCACAATTCAGCATTGGCTTGGGCAGGATTTGAAATTAAGCGAAAGTCAATATACTAAAATGATACACTATTTATTAAAGGGTGAAATACAGCCTTTTAAGAAGTATTTTACACATTTTTTAGAACAAACTGTAAGCATTGCCCCCCTTAATCCCCCCAGCGGGGGGACTAAGGGGGTAGCACCTGATACAGAGATATTTTATCACGCCTTAATTTTGGGTATGATGGCAGGTGTCTCGCATCAATATATAATCAAATCGAATCAGGAAAGTGGCTATGGTAGATATGATATTTGCTTGATTCCCAAGCATTTTCATACAAATCAAAAAGGAATCGTTATAGAAATAAAAGTGGCAGATGAGCGACAATCCCTCAAAAGTTCTTTAAATGAAGCAGAAAAACAGTTGAAAAATAACCGCTATGATGCCGAGTTACAAGCGCATGGAATTACAGATATTTTCCGACTTTGCTTGGCGGTTAAAGGCAAAAAATATGAGGTAAGAGAGGTAAACAGTTAGCAGTGAACAGTTAGCAGTGAACAGTTATTCTCAACTCTCAATTTTCAACTTTCAACTTTCAACTTTCAATTCCCAATGATATATCGTAGCAAAGCCCCTTTGCGGGTAGGTCTCGCAGGGGGAGGCACAGATGTAAGCCCCTATTGCGACTTGTATGGTGGCGCAATTCTCAACGCCGCTATCAATATGTATGCAAATGTGGCGATTGAACCTTTGGATACGCAGGAAGTTATTTTGCAATCCATTGATAGACAACTTACTATCAATTTAGCAGCAACAGAAGAATTGGATTTGCAAGATGGTAACCTGAGTTTGCTCAAAGGCGTTTATAATCGCATTGTCAAAGATTTTGCGCATAAAGCCCTTCCTTGCAAAATCACGACTTTTGTAGAAGCTCCTTTGGGGTCAGGGCTTGGCACGTCTTCGACTTTGGTGGTGGCGATTATTGGAGCTTTTGCAGAATGGTTGCAGCTGCCTTTGGGCGAATATGACATTGCGCATTTGGCTTACGAAATAGAAAGAGAAGACTTGGGCATGGCAGGCGGCAGGCAAGACCAATATGCAGCGACTTTTGGTGGCTTCAATTTTATGGAATTTTATGCAGATAATAAGGTAATTGTGAATCCTTTACGCATAAAATCTTCAGTAATCAATGAGTTAGAATGTAATTTATTGTTGTATTATACAGAAACAAGTCGCCTATCTTCTTCGATTATCGAAACGCAGCAAAGCAATATTCAACAAAAATCTGAAAAATCCTTAGAAGCTACGCACAAGGTCAAAGAGCAGGCTTTTATGATGAAAGAGGCAATTTTGAAAGGACAGTTGGCAAAAATTGGGGAGATTTTGGATTTTGGTTGGCAACATAAAAAACAAATGGCTGCCAATATTTCCAATCCACAAATAGATGCACTTTACGAAAATGCGCTTGCAGCAGGCGCAACAGGCGGAAAAATATCGGGCGCAGGAGGAGGCGGATTCATGAATTTCTTTTGCCCTGCAACTACTCGCTATGCTGTTACAGCTGCTTTGTTAAAAGCAGGAGGGCGGATTCAGCCGTTTCAGTTTTCGTTAGAAGGGCTGACAACTTGGGGGATATAGGAAGTTAAAAATTGAAAATGAGAAATGAGAAATCACTATAAATTACTAATAATCAATTACTTATATTTTAAATATTTGATTGCTTATTTCACAACTCATACTTATTGCATTAAAGTGAATTCCTCTCCATAAGGATTGATAACAAGCGGCGTTTGCAGTTCAATGTTCTCATCTGTCCCTAATTGCAGCAAAGCATCAGCTCTCCCTGCCGATTGCTTCTGTTCTTCGCGCGTATTTGGGTCGTGTGCGTGGCGCACTTTTGAAAAGTGCGCCACGCTCTCCCCTCCCTTAAAACTTCACTTGATACTGCAACGTAAAGCTACGTTGCTGCGCCAAAGTACCCGGAATTAAGAAATATTCGATATTAAAAGCATTGTCCACCACCAAAGAAAGCATACTTTTTTCGGTCATATTATAAGAGGTAATAAAGTCGAACACATGCTCGCCATGATTGTGTTTTTCCCTAAAATAGCCCATATCCCCTACCACCAAATACAAATACTGGTCTAAGGTTTTCATATAACTACGATAACGATAGTTGGTCGTCAAGCCTATTTTTTTGTAAGTGATGCTACAAGTGGCGCGAATCAAGTTTTTGTTGCGATATTTGAGGTAATGCGGCGCGTCCGACAAAAACCCTTTATCTACGGAATCAAGAGCTGCTAAAGCCTGAAAAAAGCGGGTTACATCTTTTCCTGCAATGTTAAAATAAGAAATATCTAATTGTTTGTTCGGAGCTACTGCCTTTTTGTTCACAGGTTCCAAATAAGTCCAGCCTCCAGAAAGCACCACATGAAAATCTCTTTGTCTATCGTCATAGCTGTTCATGGTCGTAATTTCTACCCCCGTAATTTGTGCATTGGAAACATTGCGGGTAGAAAAATAGGCTACAGGATTGCTAAAATCGGATACATCTAATTTATTTATCCCAAACTCCATCATATCATTGTAGTTCATTTGGAAGCCTGCCAAATCTAAATAGCCCTGAAACTTGCGCGTAACACTGCTACCAAAAGCATAACCTTGTCGAAACGCAAGTTCTATACTGTATCCATGTTCAGGTTTTACAATACGATTGGCATTCGCTTGGTTCAAATTAGGAACAACCGTTACGCCGCCTGCCCCTACAGAAGCAAAATACTCTGCAATCGAAGGCACCCGAAAAGCCTGTCCAATAGAAGCCCTTACATTTGTCCCTTTAGCAATGGCATAGTTCGCCCCTAAACGGAATACAGGACGCGTGTTGCGTTTTTCTATCAAAGGCGTATTTTGGCGAAAAATGGCACGAATGCTATCCGATTTGTGCAACAATATTTCATTTGTGCCAGTATATGCAGTGTCACTTGCGATGGAATAAATATTGGTTTTCACAGATTCCAAACGCGCGCCAAAACTTAGGTTCAAACGTCCTGTTTCATATTTAGCGGATTTCAAGAATTTGCCGTCCATTTGGGTATAAACTCCTGTAAAAAACTGCCCGTAAGAACCATTATACAATTGTGGCGAATTGGTTTGTGCGTAAGTAGCCGTTGCGCCAGAGACCCAATTCACTCTTTTTTTCAACAGCGTTGTTTGGTACAAAAGGTCATTGTAAATCACATAAGATTGCGCACTTTGCCCTGTATTTGTGGTATTTATGTTGCGCAAAAAGCGACTTCTATACCAATACATATTGCCTTT
>JAYUZN010000411.1:0-6582 GCA_043751755.1 Bacteroidota bacterium
GGGATTCCCGAAGTAGAAATTGAGATGGACAAGGAAAAAATGGCTTCTTTGGGCTTAAATGTAGCCATGGTCGGCGGCACAATGCAGGTAGCTTTTGCAGGAAATGATGCCAGCAAATTTCGTAAAGGCACAAAAGAATACGACATTGTGGTTATGTTAGATGGGTTTGACAGAAAAAGTATTGATAATGTGAAAAACCTAAGTTTCACCAATAACATGGGACAGTTGATAAAATTAGACCAATTTGCAAAGGTAACACCCGGCACAGGTCCTTCACAATATCAACGCACAAACCGCCGTAGCTCCGTCATTATGGAGTCGCAACTCGCAGGTGCGCGCGCACTCGGAGACGTTACGAAAGATATACAAACCACAATCGCAGACGCAAAATTGCCGCAAAGCATTCAAACGACCTTCATTGGTTCAGCAGAGAACATGGCAGAATCGTTCAGCACGATTGGTACAGCCTTTTTGATTTCGATTGTGTTGGTATATCTCATTATGGTGGCTTTGTACGACAATTACATTTATCCATTTGTCGTATTATTTGCGATTCCTGTGGCAATCATTGGTTCTTTGCTTGCTTTGGCACTCACAGGCAACAATTTGAGCATGTTTACCATGTTAGGAATGGTGGTTATGATAGGTTTGGTGTGTAAAAACTCCATTTTGATTGTGGATTTTGCCAATCAGCTCAAAGAAGAAGGCTTGAGCAGCTACAATGCTTTGTTAGAATCGGGCAGGGCAAGGCTTCGTCCTATCTTGATGACGACTTTGGCAATGGTATTGGGTATGATTCCCGTAGCAACTGCATCAGGGGCAGGGGCAGAATGGAAAAACGGGCTTGCTTGGGCATTGATAGGCGGCTTAACAAGTTCTATGTTCTTAACATTGCTCATTGTGCCTTGTGTGTATTTGTTGGTGGACAATATAAAGGCTTATTTTACCAAGAAAAAAATGCCTCCTTTGAAAGAAGTTGCGACTCTATAGATTTCTTTTTCGCGCAGAGTTGAGCAAATTTAAAGACGCAGATTTGAAAGAGGTAGCGACTGTAAAGAGTCTCGTCTTTAGTGTGGCTCGCTTTTCAAAAATGAACCACCCTAATCTTACTGTAAAGAAAAAGGAGCTAAATTTTTCGCTTTTGAGGCTAAAAAACCGCAATGTTCGCAATTCATAGTGAGCTAAGCCGAACTAAAAAAGCCCACGCAAAGGGCGCAAAGTGGATAATTTTGAGTTATTCCTTTGCGTTCTTTGCGGTTCCTTTGCGAACTTTGCGGTAAAATGAGAGATGTTTGCGTTTTATCAGCTCCCTTTTCTTTACAGCAGGATAACTTTTGAAGAACCTAAAAATGCTATCTTTGCCTGATTTTTCTTAGGGATTATTCAAGAGATAAAGTACCCAATTCAACAGAAGGTTCAAGTTACATTTTGGATAGCGTTTATTACCTTCTCTAACTCTTGCTTGCTCCCTTAAAATCATTTTACCCTTTGCTTTTCAGGAGTTTGATGATATCTTGCGCTGCAATTCTGCCCGTTTCCGCGCCGCCATTCATGTAGCCTTGCGACTCGTCACTGCAATGTTCGCCCGCAAAATACATATTGCCCACTTGCTCGCCTTCTAAACCCGAAATTGTAGTCCATTGCCCGACTTTGTAGCAAGCATAACTGCCTTTTACAAAAGGGCTTTGAGGCCAGTCCCCCAAGACAATCCGCCCATTATACTCTTTATTTATGCCCGGGAAAACGGCATTAAGCTCTGTTAAATACTTTTTTTCTGAATCTTGCTCAAAGCCTCTTTGCACTTCTAAGCCATCTGACCCGCCCAGAAAAATGGTATAGCCTCCTTCAAGGGCATTGTTTTGGGAGCTATTTTGAAAAAGCCCATTATCCCAGCCATTATGAATCGCTTCATTAAATAAATACCCTTGATAGCCTTGTGTACGCCAAAGTCTTTTATTAAACCCCATCATCACTTTCGCATTTGTGCCGTACCCTAATTCCATAATACACTGCCGTTTTTCCGCAGTCATACCCTCTATTTGTATCGGGATTCCGCGCAAAACCGTAAAAGGCAAGGTCATTATCACAATGTCTGCTTCAATATTTTGCCTTTCATTAAAGGTCATCAAAAACTTTTTTCCCACAGAATATACTGCCGTCAGCTGCATTTCGGTTTGCACAAAACTATCCATTGTCTTTGCCATCGCCTCAATCAAAAAGCTATTTCCGCCCTTTATTTTGTACCTTTCATCACTGATTCCAAATACATTGAAGGCATTTTGGGTTTCTGTATCAATCATATTGATAAAATTGAGGCAGGATTGTTCCCCCGTAGCCAAGCCATATTCTGCCAAATATGCTGTATCCAAGAGTTTTGTAAACCAAGACGAGGCTTCTAAACCTTGCAAATACTCGTCAAGGGAGGTATTATCCAATTTTTGGGACTCCATATTTGCTAAATCCTCGTCTAAACTCGCTTTGTCTGTACGGATTTTTTGGGCAATTCCTTGAAACTCTTTGATAATTTGCTGCAATTCAATATTTTTTCCGTCAAAGAAAAAAGCGTCTTTTTTGAGCGGCAAGGGTTCTTTGAAGGTGTCAATCATGGACAAATTGTATTCTTTGACCAACTTAAACATGTCTTTATGATACGAATCAATGTACTCGCCGCCAATTTCGGTGCGTAGATTTTTGTTGATTACATCTTTTTTGGTCAAAATGCGCCCCCCCAGCCTTTTATCCGCCTCATATATGGTAAAGGATTGAATGCCCGCTTTTTTGAGATAATGTGCAGCTGTAAGTCCTGCAATTCCGCCGCCAATAATAGCAATCCGCACATTCGGTGGCGTGGCAAAAGCAAATTCTGGCAACAGGCTTGCTGCCCCAAATGCAAGCCCCACTTTCGCACTTTGTTTCAAAAAGTTCCGCCGCGAATAGCCCTCTTTATACATATCAGCGACTTCATCTGCGGAGGGATTTGCTGTTTTATTGGCATATTGCGCCATCTTAAGCGCGTTTTTGAGCATAGAAATAAGCGGTGTTTTCATAAAAAATATTTTGCTTGTTCAGCAGTTTAGCGGCATTTCATACATGCTTGCTTCTCAAAAAGAGATTTTAGCCTCTATCCCTTTGTTGAACGAATTTGTATATAAATGATTGGTTATTAGACAATTATTGATTAAATGTATTGAAAGAAAAAAATTTCTCCTGAAAAGTTTTCCAAAATTACAATTTTTATAAAGGTATGACAAAAATAATTCCAAATAGATACAGATATTACATTTCTATACAGGTATTTATTGTTAGGGAGAAATGTGTATCTTTGTGGGCGTTTTCGGCACGCGGATTTCCGCAGATGAAAGCAGATAGCGCAGATAAAAGGTACATCTGCGTTATCTGCCAGAATCTACGTTCATCTGCGTGAAATCCAAAGAAATAATGTAACTATCTATATGTTTAATATTGGAGATATGATGGGCAAGTTTCGCGATATGCAAGAGCGTATGCAACATGCCAAAGAAAAATTGAATGACATCATCACGGACGCAGAAGCAGGCGGCGGCATGGTGCGTGTACGGGCAAATGCGAATCGCAAAGTGCTAAGTATCAAGATAGACCCCGAAATCATTGATAAAAATGACCCAGAAATGTTGGAAGATTTGGTTACGGCGGCGGTGAATCGTGCCTTAGATTTGGCAGATGCGAAAGGGCGAGAAGAAATGCAAAAAGTAACCCAAGATTTGCTGCCTCCGGGAATGGATTTGGGGAAAATCGGGTTTTAAGCACGCAGATTTTCGCAGATGATAGCAGATTTCGCAGCTATAGCCTTAGTAGATTTCGCATTTTATCTCGCGCCTCCGTTTGTGGGGTCCTTGAGCAAAGTCGAAATGTCCTCACCATAGCCGTCAGGCTATCTTTTGCAAAGGCAAAAAGCAGCATTTTCCAGTCATTTTTGGTAGCCTTTTGCCATGTCAAAGGGCTACCAAAAATGATTTGAATGAGATAACATAGCCAAAATGAGCTATACATTCTTAGCCTGACGGCTATGCTATCCCCACAAACGGGGCTTTTCTGCCATAAGCCTATTGAACGCCCTATTGCTCGTGCAAGCGTGTAGGTAAGTCCTCCGTATAAACCCCATAACTCTGAATATCGCCCTCACCTTGCCCCATCGCAACACAATGGAAACGACTACCTACGTCTATTCCTGCGGCATGAGGGTAGCCTTCATTCAAATTATTTTTGTTTTACAAATAAATATATTACATTTGTAATAATAAACGATAAACAGATATTTTGTTTATCGTTTTACTATTTTTTATCTCAAAACATTCAACAAAAAAGCAAATGAAGTTTTTTTTTACAACGTGTTTTATGCTGTTTTTGGGTATTTTTTCGAATTTTGCCCAACTTAGTAGCGGAAAATTATTTGTCCTACATGAAGGCAGCTCTGCCCAAAAAGGGACGATAGGCTATGTGGATTATGCCACAAATACCTACACTCACATAGATTCTATTGCAAGATATGGCAATCAAATTGAGGTGCATAATCAATTGTTATATGTGATAGAGGGGCTAGGAAATATTCGCATTTATGATATTGCAGCCAATTATATGCCGGTTGCAGTGCTGGATTCGGTGGCTGCAAGGGGGATTGCTTTTTGGGGAAATAAAATGTTGGTAACAAGCATTGAAGAACCCTTTTTTCGGGTCTATGAAAAAACTGCGCCTTTTAACTATCTTTCTGGCTTGGCGAGCAGTGCTGTAAGAAGTGAGCGTGAGGAAGTGATTGTGGTAGGGCAGCAAGCTTATTTGTCGGGTTTTTATGGAGACAGTGTGGTGTATGCAGTTGATTTGGTCAATAACACAGCAACGATGATTGAAACTGCACTAAATCCCTATCAAATTGAGGCAATAAATGGCAAAGTGTATGTGGCTTGTTTTTCTTATAATGCTGATTTTACGACAAATACTGCGATTAGCCGTATCAATCCTGCGACAAATACCATTGATGCCAACTTGTATCTGCCTTATGCAGATGGTTTTACTTCGAGCAATACGCAGCTTTATCAGAAAAAAAGCAATGGCAAGGTCTTGACAATAGATGCCGCTTTGCAAGTCGTAGATACAACAAGTGTGCAGGGCAATTTCTATGGTTTTCAGTATGATAAAATCAGTAATAATTTATTTTATTCTGAAACGGATTATGTTTCTACGGGGTCTGTGGGCTATATCCAAAATACTACGCTGTATCCTGCCATTTCTACGAATCTTTCGCCAAGGGCTTTTTATTTTATGTCAAGTGCTGGGGTTTCTGTAGAAAATACGGATATAACAAAGTCTTTTACTGTTTATCCCAATCCTGCAAAAGACGTTATTTTCTTGCAAAATCTGTCTGTTGAGGGAAATGATGGCTATGAAATTTCGGATATGGCAGGCAAAAAATGCTTGGTTTCTGCGGAAAATAATGGACAAATTGAGGTTTCAGGCTTGCCAGAAGGGGTTTATTTTCTGCAAATAAAGGGGCTTGTGGCTAAATTTGTGGTTTCACGCTAAATACATGGTAACATAAGCTTTTGTGTATTTTACCACTAAGGCACTAAGAAGCAGTAAGCTATAAAGCAAAAGAAGACATCTAAGTACATATTTTTCTTCCTTTGTGTTCCTTCGTGCCTTAGTGGTAAATTGTAAGGTTATTCTTTTTGTGTTCCTAATCTGCGTGAAAAAAACTACTTCATAAAATCTGCACTTTTCACCCGCAAATACTCCACTTTTTTCTCTTTAATGGTATCTGTGAGATATTTTTCTATCATCGTGCCTACAAGTGGAGCAGCCCATGAGCCTCCACTTGCCCCTGCATTTTCGATAATGGTGGCAATGGCAATTTTGGGATTGTCGCGCGGTGCAAAAGCAATGAACACAGCGTGGTCGCCCCCATGTGGATTTTGAACAGTTCCTGTTTTTCCGCAAATAACAATGTCTTTGAGGGTCGCCCTTTTTGCCGTACCACTCCGCACCACATCTGCCATTGCTGCAATCACCACCTCATAATGCTGCTTGGCAATGCCCGATTCCACACGCGGAAAGGCAATCGCTTTCCACTTATTCCCTGCCTCGCGTCTGCGCATGGCTTTAATCAAATGTGGCTGAATATAATAGCCTTTATTTGCGATAATTGCCACAAGATTAGCCATTTGAATGGGAGTCATCAGCACCTCTCCCTGCCCGATTGCATTACTAATAATCGTATTTGCCACCCACCGATTATGCCCATACCAGCGTTTTTCGTCATCATACATTTCGGCAGAAGGAATCTGTCCACTTCTCTCAAAAGGCAAATCCACTTTGAGCTTTTGCCCAATGCCCAACTTTACCATGTAGTTGTACCAAGAATGATAGGCATCATAAATATTTTCATATTTGGGATGATTCATCAAAAAATCGTAATAAACAGCGGCAAAATAGGAGTTGCAAGAGTATTGAATGGCTCCATTTAACCCCGAAAACCCAGGATGCCCATGACAACGGGGCTTTCCTCTATTTCTGCGAAAACCTCCGCCACAACCATAATGCGTTTCGGGC
>JAYUZN010000412.1:0-1541 GCA_043751755.1 Bacteroidota bacterium
GTTCATAATATCCCTGCGGAAAAAGAGATAAAAACAGGGCTAAGTACGGAACTTGAAGTGGAGACAAGCATTAGAATAGCGAGCTATGTTGCGCAAAAAACAGGCTGTATAACCCTTGCAGATTTGAACGAAAAACTGCAAAGCCAAATAGGGGAGAAGATAGGGGAGGGAGAGGATATGTTGTTTGTTGCAGCATTGATTGAAATTAACTTTCTGAAATTCGCTGCACAAAAGCATGGAATTTTTGACAAAAACGCCTTAAAAACTGCATTTCTGCAAAGCCCCGAAACGCAACAAAAATCCTACCTCCTTATGGCAGGAGAACTCATGAAACAACACAATCTTTCGCACTGGTGCGACATCTACCAAATCGTAGCTATCTCCAATTCTGTTTTCTACAAGGCAGTAAACGACCCGCAATTACAGGCTAAATACATGAATCCTTATGCTATTTCGGGATTTAAGTGGGGGAAATACGCAGCAGAAACGAAGCCGAAAACAGGCAAACAGATGCAAGGCAATAAGAAGAAGAATTTGAGAGGGCAGGGGTTTGAGAAAGAGTAAGGGTCAGCTATTAATGTTAAATACGAGTTCGAATCTTGGGCGGAGTTTACTATTTGTAGGGTAATACCCTTATCATAAATGCTTTGAATAGGTGCAGCATTTATGGGCAATGCTATACTCAGCCATGTAGCTTATGGGAGCGTGGCTGCCCTTGTTTTTCTGATAATGTAAAGCTATGCGCCGCTTGCTGTTTGGGCTTGTGCGTTGATTCTTGCAAGTGGGCGTATAGCGGAATATTATCAGAATCTTTTATATTTTTCTTATTATGAAAACAGTACTTTGCCTATTTGAGTATTCTGAAACATTTGCAAAACTATATAGGGATAAAGGCTATAATGTTATTTCCGTAGATTTAGATTTTGGAATTGACATAATGAATTTCAATTACAAGCTGTATGAAAATGTAGAGATAATAATAGCGCATCCGCCCTGCACAGAATTTGCGGCTTCAGGCGCAGTTTGGTGGAAAAAGAAGGACAAAATGTTACTTCATAAGGCTATCCAGCTTGTTGAGAAAACGTTAGAAATTATAGCGTACCACAATCCTAAAATTTGGTTTATTGAAAATCCAAAAGGGAGGATTGCTAAATGTGTGCCTGTACTCAATACATTTATGAAATACGTTTTTAATCCGTATGAGTTCGCAGGTTACAGCTCTGAAAGCGAAGCCTACTCGAAATATACAATACTGTATGGTAGGTTTAATCTCCCTATAAAAAAAGCATTGCCAAATTTATTAGGGGATAAAACAACTAATTCGGGTTGGGCGACTAAGGAAGTAGTGAGGACAAGAAATCTAACTCCTTATGGATTCGCAAAAGCATTTGTTGATGCGAATCACAATACAGAAGTAAGGGAACAGCTTTATTTATTCTAACTTCTGATAATGGCTGGGGGCTAAACGACTGCCAAATGAGTTTAGCCCTGCGCCTCATAACTTTGGCTGTACGATTAGCCCAATATTAGCAGATTCCATT
>JAYUZN010000413.1:0-6994 GCA_043751755.1 Bacteroidota bacterium
AATGGAATCTGCTAATATTGGGCTAATCGTACAGCCAAAGTTATGAGGCGCAGGGCTAAACTCATTTGGCAGTCGTTTAGCCCCCAGCCATTATCAGAAAGAAATAGATAAAACTTTTTCAGAATTTTTTCAATCTAAATAAAACTCATTATCATATAAATCATGAGGATTACCATTGATTTGATTCAACAGCGATTCATCAAACGTTGCAGTACCAAGTTTGCCATTTTCTAAAGTCGTAGTGCTTACCCTGCACTCCCGAATATGCGGGACAATAAACGACCTGCCGCAAATAGTAACCTCTTTTTGGTCAATAGAAATGCCCTGATAGTAATGTATCTGCCTATCCTCATGCCAAGGATAGGGGCTAATATCTATCCGCTCCTTATTCAGCAACGAAAGCGGGAAAAAAAGAATTCCGTTTCTGCCGTCCAGATGATAGCAGCCCTTCAATTTAAATTTGCTTGCTTTTCTCATATAAAATGTGTGTTGTGTGCCTTGCGGCTTGCGCCGCCGCCCTGTAAATTTCGCCGTTCAAAAATTATAGTGATAAATATAATAGTTTCT
The DNA here is from genome assembly GCA_043751755.1 of Bacteroidota bacterium. GTDB lineage: Bacteria > Bacteroidota > Bacteroidia > J057 > J057 > JAAFHL01. The sequence continues at coordinate 568 of JAYUZN010000413.1, forward strand.
GATAATATCTCGCTATACGCCCACTTGCCAAACCAACACACAAACCCAAACAGCAAGCGGCGCATAGCTTTACATTAGCAGTCATTAAATTTTACTTTGTGTCCTACAACTGCTTCAAATTCAACTAAATAATATCTACTTTTTGCGTAAGATAGATTTTTGTTTATATAATTTTTTGCGGTTTCAATATTCAGGAAGTGGCGAGCCTTCAGAATATTGAATGAATGCGATATATCTCCCCCTTCTTTCGCAAGGAAGTATTTTCCTGCTTCAATCTCTATTGCGACCATAAAAAAAAGTAATCTGCTAATATTGGGCTAATCGTACAGCGCAAAGTTCGGAGGCGCAGGGCTAAACTCATTTGCGCAGTCGTTTAGCCCCCAGCCATTGGTAGCAATTAATCCTTGGGAATAAGAAATTTAATCCTACCCTTAGCAATAAGCTTCTTGATATAACTAACCTGCTTTTCTGATAAATGAGGATAAATTTGCTCCAATTCATTTTGAGTAGCGCACGTAAAAAAAGCATGTCCTTTTGTGATAACAAGTTTTTGTCTATTTAACCCATCAAACAGAGAATGCCTCATATCATCATCTGCTTCAAAGTAACTTAAGCAGCATTGCCCTTCTCCTCTTATTTCAATATATTGCACTTTGGCTTCTCGTCCTGTAAGTGTCGTAATTTCCGCTATCTCGCGGAGTTTGTACGTAAATAATGACGGCATAAATAGATTGTGTATTATCCAGCCAGTCTTTGTCTTGTGCTTATACATATTTAAAAAAATTATATAAAAAAATGCTACCAATATAGTGCGGTTCACGTCAATTTTTAAAGAAAAGCAGCGTGATGCGAATAATATAGCCGTTGCACAGGATGCTAATCCTGCACTGTCCAGTCGGCATGGGTACGGCTACTCCCCAACCTTAAGGACTTGGTTGTGTCTGTTAATCGAAAGGTATTCGTGTCGTTAGTTGCCTTGATTATTGTCTGTTTTTAGGTTCCAGATATTTTATATCCAGCCATTCAAAAAACTCCTGTTCTGACTTCCATACAGGTGGCGGAGTGTAGTCTTGGACATCACATACCCATTTGTCGCCTTTTTTGCTCACTTCTTCTTCTCTGCGCAAACCTTCCTCTGTACCTACCCAGCCTTTTTTGCGCCAGCCCGTAGCGATTACATTTTTGCTGTAATCAGAGCTACCAGTTCGGATTGCCAGCTGACGGTAGTAGTCAAAAAGCTGCGGAATAAACAAGTCTAAGCAGATGGTGCGCAGACTGCCCTTCTCGCAAGGTATTTCGTACTTGAAATACCTTGCATCAGGATTTTCGGGCTTGCCTAACAGTCGCTTGAACTGAGATAGGACGACAAAAAATTGAGGATGTATTGCTGTGGACAATCCCAAAAATCCTGTTTGGATTTTCTTTGGATAGCAGACAATTTCGATGTCGCCTACTTCGGGCTTTTCTCTCCTTACGCTCCCAGCGATGTCAATTAAATCGGAGTGAGGAGAGAAAAGTTCCACCAAGCGAGCGGCAAGCCGCTGTGCTTGAGGAAGGAGAAGTTTTTGTGTTGTGGTACTCATAATTTGTGTTAAGAAAAAAGTGTATCAAAATTCTATCTCTTGTTGAATCGCTCTGACTGGTAAATAGTCTTCTTCCGATTCAAAAAAATCTACGATGCGATGCAAAATAGGATTATCCAATGTGGGTACTATGCTTATCATGCCTTTTGCTGTTTTTTTGTACTGAAAATGCGCATAAAAAAATGCCGCATCTAATTCTATCTTTGTGCCTTCATACCTGCAAGTATAGTCGTATGCCAATACTTTCAAGGCTCTCTGTTCAAGCCTACGTCTCTGCTCTTTTTCGTAATCCTTCCAATCCTTAGCTTCTATCTCAAACAGGTCGATAAGCTTGGACTTTGGGAGTTCCTGTAACTTCAAAAATAGCCACATCTCTACTGGAGTTACGTCTATTCCTGCTATTTTTTCGTGTGTGGTTTGCATTTTTATTGCGTACTTTAATTCATCCAAGTCGCATTCGTTATCGCAAACATAAGCCACCAATGACTGCGCTGTTAGATTGCCCGTTAGAAGGGCGAGCAAGTACTGTATTTTTATTTCCAACATAATTTTTTGTTAAGAAAAAAGTGTAAAGTGTTTATATCTTGGCTAGGTCTTCGGGCGGAACATACGGTATGATAACCTCATCTTTGTCGCAATCGGTTCTGAGCGGCGGTGGCAATGGACGTTTTCTTGGGAGTGTACCCCACCCATCTGCTTGAGCATGAGTCATTTTTGTACTCAGGCAGTCCCTGCATTTCTCCTCCATGTCCATACGGTCTGTGTTGGGAGAAGGATACCAGGAGTGAACTCCGAAAAAACAGAATAAATTGAATGGCATATTGTTAAGAAAAAAGTGTAAGTTGATGAATGGCTTTTTTTGCTGTGGGCTGCTTTTTTTCGACCACTTCGTTTCTCTTGGGCAAAAAATCCGCTTGCAACCGCCAATCGCCGCAACAGGCTCCCATAAAAATGTAGTCAAAGCCTAAGCCCCTGTTTTTCGCCATTATTCCCAGAATCTCCGCCTCTGTTCGGGTAGGATTGGCTAGAAAGATTTGCTGCCATATCTTTTTTTGCATTTCGTGCAGATGAGTGAAACTTGAGATGTTGTTTGTTTTCATATTGAAAAATGAAAAAAAGTGATTTTTTTTGCTTTTTTTGTTTTGTTTTTGCCCTTTTTTGGAACTACAAACTACAAACGCCTTTTTTGAGGCTTAACAAGCTGAAAATGAGCGTTTTATTTTGTAGTTTTTTTGTAGTTTTTATCACTACAAAACTACAAAAGGCAAAAACTACTACAAAACTACAAGAAACTACAGGAAAACTACAGAAAACTACAACACTAACTAACTAATAATCAATATATTATATCTCTTTTTCTTCTTTTTGTAGTTTTGTAGTTGGTTTTTTGAGCTTTTTTCACGAAAAAAACGAAAAAAATCGTTTTTTTCTATCTTGGAATAGCAAAACCAAAATTATTCTCTAATTCGCCCAATCTCAATGCCCAAGCCGTAGTAACTTTTTGCTTTTTGTCAGCTTCTTCGTTTTGAGCTTCTGATGCTACCCCGAACCGCCAAGCCCCTATGCGACTCTTGGGCTGTCCTTCTACTTCTTCGCTCACAAAGGCTGACGAGCGTTTGATTTCGCTCAAAATGTCGCTGCTGCTTTCGGGCTTTATGCCTACCCTCGCAGATTCCATAGCGTAGATGCGCCACATCTGCGGGAAGTTTATCATCAAAACTTCCCCTTTTATTTGCCTTTCGGGTTTGTTGCGGGGGACGTAGCCGTTTTTGAGAAAATCGAAATGAACCCCGAATAATACTAAGCCGTTTTCTACGCCCATTTTTATAATCTCCCAAAAAGTTTGGATAGGTGTTTGGGTTTGCAAACTGGTAAACTGGCGAATGATAGCCGCCCGCGCTGCTTCTTTGATTTGCATTTCGCTGAGTCCAAAGGAGACTTCATGGCGAGTGAGTATCAAGCCTACGGCAGTTATCATGCTGTAAATAGAGATTTGCCGCGCATCAATCTCATAGTCAGAGGTCGTACTTTTGAAATACCGCAGGAGTTTGTGATATTCTGCCTCAAACTCGGTTTCTATGTGCGCACGGGACCCAATAATTTCAAAGATAAAAGCTGTAACAATTCCCTGCTCTTCTATTTTTTTCATGCCTTCCAGAAAAGCGGCACTTTCTTCTGCCGTAAACACTGTTTTATCTATTTTGAAGTGCATAAGTCTGTTTTGGAAGGCTCCACTGGGGTCCTTCGGATAATAGTTTGAGCTAAACATGAGTGTCGCAGAAATGGCAGGATTTTGCACTTTGGAGAGGTCGTTTATATCTCTCTTTAGCTCTACTCTGCGATTGTAGGCACTTACGCCAACGCCTGTAGCCAAATCTGTGGAAGCTTTGCCTTCTGGACTCCCGTAGTCGTCAAATAGAATAGGCAGATTAGCGTATTTGCAAAGGGTACTTTGAATAGCAGCAGCCGTATTATTTTGGCTACGGAGCGAAACCGTTTCTATTTGTTCTGTATAAAAAAAACGAAACAACTCTAACATAGTCGTTTTGCCGCTGCCTCGCTGTCCTTGTACATATAGCAAAGGAAAAAACGGAGCTGCGGGGTTTGCTTTTACGCTTATAAAGTCGACATATGCTGACGCTATGCCCCACATCAAAGCGAGAACTCCCTGCTCACCCCATTGCTTGTGGTAGAATTTTGCTATTTCTTGTGTCATAATAGAAGAATGTCGATAGGCAAAAGAATGAATCAAGCGATTTTTCTTGACTGATTTTTTCGCATCATTGTGGTGTGGTAAATAAAAAGAAGTGCCGCCTTTTTCGATAATCGAAATCTCATTGGGCGTGAGAAACGTGGTTTTTTGGTAATCGTGCGCTTGATTGAAAAAGAACCAAAGCGCAGATTCTGTGTGCCAGCCCAATGTATCATTTCTTTCTGCCAATTTTGCCTTTGGCGTTAAGGCATTGTTCAAATTCTCAAGCTGAATAGTGTTTAATTTTATCTCTATTTGGGCTTTGCGAAACAGCTTTAACATGCTTGCCTTTGAGCCTATCATGTCGTTATCCATACGCATGAAAGTGTCTTTTACTTTTTCGGTGACCTCGTCCAAAGCCCTATGCTGCATTATCCATTCACAATCCGAGTCGTTGTCGCCGGGCAATTGGTAGGGAATGGACAGCTCGCCTTTGCAAACTTCCACCAGCCAGCCGCCATGCCCCTTTGCGAGAGTCTCGCCATTTTCGATAACTACTGCGTTTTCTTCTGATTTTGCTGCCCTTTGTTCTTTTTCTTCTTCTTTGCGATATTTGAGCCTTTCGCGGCAATATTGCTTTAAGCCTTGCGGCTTTTTGGGCAATGCGCCTACCAAAGAGGTAATTTTTGCGATAGAAGGGAACGCCATCAAAACGGAAGCCACATCTTCCAAAGGGCGCAAAGACCGTCCTATTAAGAAATAGGTAATACTTACTGCACCTTCTGTGATTGCCTTTTGCCAGTCAAAAATGGCAACATCTCCCGTTCCTTCCATATCTATTACAGGCTCTACCTGCTGCAACTTAAAATAATACACTTCTGCCAATACATTTTCTGCGGCAAGCTGCTTCGCCCAGTCTCGCAGGATATTTTCTGCGTCTTCGCAAAGGATATACCTTTTTTCTGTTCCCAAAGTGTTGACTACATTGTGCCAATACTCATCATCAAACTTGGGATTAATGTATATAACATTCCTTATCTGTTCTTTCTCAAAAAAGGCTTGCTGCGCAGTGCCTTCTTCGCACAGGAACAGACATTCTGCGTCTTTGATTTCTGGCGAAAAATCTAACTTGACGTAGGTTTTTTCTTCGGCAGAAATGCTGCTTATTTGTTCTTTGTATTCAAAATTCTTACCTTTTAGAAAATCTGGTTTTTCCTGTCCTTGCTCATATATCTCTTTTTCTGTAAAACGAGTGCCATAGCCTTGTTTGTACAAGTCTTTTGCGGCTGCTTTTTTGTCTCCTGCATGATTCCATGTGGCGTATATGGCAAAAGGCGTGTAGGAAGTTTTTGAGCCTTTGCCTTGCCAAGTATCAAATTCGCAGGACGAAGTAAAAAATACAACCCGATTTTTTGCGGAGAAAAAAGTAGCAGATTTCTGTGAGGCAACAGTACCTGGTCTCAAGAGATGTGTCATATCTCCGCGTTGAGATACGATTCTCCACCCCGCAGGGAGCAACAAATCCAAACAAGTATTTTTATTGTTATAGTCCACCCAGCAAGGTACATTATCTGTCCCGTACTCTACATTCTTTTTTTCAGCTGCAATATAGGTAGGCTTTTTCGGCGGTTCAACTTCATTAAAGGACTTTGCCGCATCTATAATCATTTCCCTCTCCTCTATAGAAATAGTAGGTATCATAGAAAAATCATGCTGTATTAATTCATATTTTGGAGAAGGCGCAGTCATGATGAATCCGCCTATCCCTCTTGTTTCGATTAATACAACTTGCTGGGGCGGCTTGCTGTCCTTTGCTTTCGCATCGGCTATTTCTGCCGCATTAGGCAAGCGATTAGCCAGCTTTTGATTGCCTTCAATATGTTTGCAGCGATAAAAAAGATGAAACCCGCCCGATGGCGAGCGTTCTATCACCATTTTTTGCCATAGCAACTCATCTACATTACAGATAAGTTCCTTCATACCACCAAATAGGTCTCTATGCTCCTGATACTTGCTATCTATGTCTATCACTTCCAAACTGCCGCTTGTGCTACCGCAAAGAAATCCGATTCCATACGCCCCATCAAAGCCTAATCCTTCATATTTTTGGGTATAATACTCGGAATAGGACTTGAACATAGGCATCTTGCCT
>JAYUZN010000414.1:0-28687 GCA_043751755.1 Bacteroidota bacterium
AATGCTGATGTCTGTGAAAATCATGGTCGCAGTAGCTGGCGTAGGGTCGATTTTTCCTGCTGCATCTACAAAAGCAAATTCAAAAGTTACCGTTCCTGCTCCGAGAAAAGTTGGGTCAAGCGTCAATAATGCTGGATTGTAATTTGTAATAACCTGCCCTGCTGTAACGGCTATGCCATTATAGTATAAGGTTGCATTGGTGGGCAAAGTCGTAATTTGGACAGAATTGGTAGTGCCAAGCGCACCGTCTTCTGGGTCAGAACCCGTCAAAGTTAGGGCTTGTACTTGCGTAGTTCCACCCGGATTCGTTTGCGTAGTTGTGGTAGGCGTGTTGCTGTTTGGCAGTTGGTCTATCCCAAAATTCACGTTGGGAATGTTGGTTGTAACCACACTTACCGCAAGACTGCCATTTACTGTGCCGTCATTTCCTGCTCCTGTGCCGATATTTTCGCCTGTATTTACCCAATTTGAAGGTAAAATCGATGCTACGGGAGAACCTACAGTTCCTTGTGTTGTGCTTACGACAACCGTATAACCTGTATTCGTTTGGATTCCGTTTGCTCCTGTCAAAGTATAAGTTCCATTTGCAGCGACAGCTACAGAACCTACTACATTTCCTGCACCATTTACTAAGTTTGCATATAATTGTGTGCCACTTGGTAAACCCGTTCCTGTTCCGTCCACAATGTTATTGTTCAAACCATTTGCATCATCAAAGACTGTCCCTGAAATGCTGATGTCTGTGAAAATCATGGTCGCAGTAGCTGGGGTAGGGTCAGTTTTTCCTGCTGCATCTATAAAAGCAAAATTGAAAGTTACCGTTCCTGCTCCAAGGAAAGTAGGGTCAAGCGTCAATAATGCTGGATTGTAATTGGTAATAACCTGCCCTGCTGTAACGGCTATGCCATTGTAATACAAAGTCGCATTTGTGGGCAAAGTCGTTATTTGGACAGAATTGGTAGTGCCAAGTGCGCCGTCTTCTGGGTCAGAACCCGTCAAAGTTAGGGCTTGTACTTGCGTAGTTCCGCCCGGATTCGTTTGCGTAGTCGTGGCTGGAGTATTGCTATTTGGCAACTGGTCTATGCCAAAATTCACATTGGGAATGTTGCTTGTGCCAACACTCACCGCAAGACTGCCATTTACGGTTCCGTCATTTCCTGCCCCTGTACCGATATTTTCGCCTGTATTTACCCAATTTGAAGGTAAAACAGCTGATACAGGAGAGCCTACAGTTCCTTGTGTTGTGCTTACGACAACTGTATAACTTGTATTTGTTTGGATTCCGTTTGCACCCGTCAAGGTATAAGTTCCATTTGCTGCGACAGCTACAGAACCTACCACATTCCCTGCACCATTTACGAGGTTTGCATACAGTTGTGTGCCACTTGGTAAACCCGTTCCTGTTCCGTCCACAATGCTATTGTTCAAGCCATTCGCATCATCAAAGACCGTCCCTGAAATGCTGATGTCTGTGAAAATCATGGTCGCAGTTGCTGGCGTAGGGTCAGTTTTTCCTGCTGCATCTATAAAAGCAAAGTCAAAAGTTACCGTTCCTGCCCCAAGGAAAGTAGGGTCAAGGGTAAGCAAAGCTGGATTGTAGCTTGTAATAACTTGCCCTGCTGTAACGGCTATGCCATTGTAATATAAAGTCGCATTTGTGGGCAAAGTCGTAATTTGGACAGAATTGCCTGTGCCAAGTGCGCCATTTTCTGGGTCAGAACCCGTCAAAGTTAGGGCTTGTACCTGTGTAGTTCCGCCCGGATTGGTTTGCGTAGTCGTGGCTGGCGTGTTGCTATTTGGCAGTTGTTCTATGCCAAAATTCACATTTGGAATGTTTGTAATGACCGTATTTACTGCCAAAATGCCATTTACCGTACCGTCATTTCCTGCCCCTGTGCCGATATTTTCGCCTGTATTTACCCAGTTTGAAGGTAAAACAGCTGATACGGGTGAGCCTATGGTTCCTTGTGTGGTGCTTATGATTACTTGAAAACTTGAATTAGGAACCACGCCATTTGCCTCTGCCAAAGTGTAAGTGCCATTTGCTGCTACCAAAACAGAACCTACCACATTTCCGCCGCTTACCAAATTCGCATATAATTGTGTGCCACTGGGTAAACCCGTTCCTGTGCCATCTACAATACTGTTAATCAAGCCATTAGCATCATCAAATACGGTTCCACTAATAGTCAAATCCGTAAAAATCATGGTCGCTGTAGCAGGCGTAGGGTCTGCATTTCCTGCTGCATCTATAAAAGCAAAATTGAAAGTTGATGTTCCTGCCCCTATAAAAGTCGGGTCAAGTGTCAATAATGCGGGATTGTAGCTTGTAATTACCTGCCCTACTATAACCGCTACCCCATTGTAATACAAAGTCGCATTCGTGGGCAAAGTCGTGATTTGTACAGAATTGCCAGTGCCAAGTGCGCCATTTTCAGGGTCTGTACCCGTCAAAGTTACGGCTTGTACTTGCGTAGTACCTGTAGGATTTACTTGTGTGGTCGTGGCAGGCGTGTTGCTGTTTGGCAGTTGTTCTATCCCAAAATTCACGCCTGTAACATTGGTCGTAACCACGCTTACCGCAGTAATTCCATTCACCGTACCATCTCCAGCCGCCGCAATTCCTTCGCCTGTATTTACCCAGTTTGCGGGCAAAACGGAGCTTACAGGTGTACCTTCAATTCCTTGTATAGTGCTTAATACAACCGTATAATTGGTATTCGCTAACACGCCGTTCAAGGTTCCAATTGTGTAAGTTCCATTGCTTGCGACAGGCACAACACCCACCACATTTCCTGCACCATTCACCAAATTGGCATAGAGTTGTACGCCCGAAGGATTGAAAACAGTCGTGCCATCAACTAAATTATTGGTTAAGCCATTGGCATCATCATATACCGTTCCGCTAATGGTCAAGTCTGTGAAAGGCTGAATGACATTGGCGGGAGCAAAACTTTCTACGCCCAAATTGTCTATTAAGGTAAAAGGAATCACCGCATTTCCTGCTCCATTTACAGGGTCAATCGATACAGTTGTTCCAATAGGAACGGTTATTCCGCCCATAGGAAAAGAGGTATATAAAGTACCACCAATCGTAATGCTGGTTACGCCCGTTGGGAAAGTGGTATAATGCACTTGGGTAATTGTGTTATCGCCATCTGTTCCCGTAAAATTGTTGGGATTAATCGTAATTTGATTTGTTCCCGTAGGATTGACGACACTTGGCAAAGTGATTCCCGTAGGAATAGGTCTTTGTTCTATGCCAAAATTGACATTGTAAACATTGGTAGTCGTAATGCTTACCGCAAGTCTGCCGTTTACAGTACCATCATTTCCTGCCGCTGTGCCAATATTTTCCCCCGTATTTACCCAATCATTGGGAAGCAAAGCTGCTACAGGCGAACCTATCGTTCCATATATAATACTCAAAACAACCGTATAAGACGCATTTCCAATAACCGAAGGAAACCCATAACTGCCATCAGCTGCAATCGGCATAATGCCCACTACATTTCCCGCAGCATTGACAAGGTTGGCATATAATGCGCCGCCAATATTGGTAGGAGTGCCATCTACTATGCTGTTTGTCAAACCATTTGCATCATCATATACATTTCCATAAATACCACAATCTTGGGTAAATAAGGTAAATGAAGCCGAATTGGAATAACAGCCACTTGTATTTCTTTCAAATAAAAAGTAATTACCTGCCCCAACTGCCGTAGGCGTTCCCACCAAAGGCGAAGTATAGCTATTGGCAACGTGCCATTCCATTACGCCACCTGCCGTAGAAGGCGCGCTTTGAATCGTAGTAAGATTGTAGGTACCGGGCAAGCTACAAATCGTAGCATTTACAGCAGAAACGGTAGGCGTAGCAGGAACTGAAGATTGAATCGTAACCAATGCTGCATCTGTAGAAGAACAAGGTGAATTGACGATTTGCCATTGGAAATTGTAGGCTCCAGGAATCATGCCTGTTACCTGTGTATTGTAGATATTGGGCAAAACGATATTTGGCGTATTGGGTCCACTAATCATGGTCCAAGTACCTACGCCCGAAGTAGGGGAGTTTCCACCCAAAGTCGCCACTGTATTATACATACAAAGGGTTTGGTCAGCCCCTGCATTTGCTATCGTAATCGCTGGCACAAAAATATCTACCTCATCTATAAGCGAAGTACAAGCCCCATTAGAGATTGTCCATCTGAATTTGTAAGCTCCTGCGCCCATACTTGTAATGGTCGTGGTAGGGCTACTTGGCGTAGTAATCGTACAAGCAGGACCTGAAATTTTTGTCCATGCCCCTGTGCCAAGCGCAGGCGTATTAGCTGCCATCGTTACAGATGCTACCGAAGGCGAAGGGCAAACGGTTTGGTCAGGTCCTGCATCAGGCGTTGTAGGAATGGCAGAATTGGTAATGGTTAAAGAGGAATTCGTAGCAGAACAGCCTCCGCCCGTTACGTCCCATCTGTAGGTATAAGTACCCGGCGCAGCTAAACCACTTACAGAAGTGGCATTGTTAGAAGGCGTAGCAATCGTAGTAGCCGCCCCTGCGGTTTGCGACCATGCGCCCGAACCTGCCCCTGCACTGCTTGCATTTAGGTTTATCGTAGCAGCATTACACACCGATTGGCTGCTCCCTGCATTTGCCGTAGGAACCGTAGTAACCGTTGCCTCATCAAAAGTCGCAGCGCAGCCCGGACCTCCCGTAACTGTCCATCTCACGACTGTAACAGGCGTAGTAGGCGTAACCGTAGAAGTAGCCGAATTTACATTTGAAAAAGTGGCATTTCCACTCACTACAGACCAAACGCCAGCCCCTACTGCGGGAACTATAGCTGCTAAGGCAAAAGCCGCAGTTCCACAACCTGCCACGTCTGCCCCTGCATTTGCGGGAGAAGGCGGCTGCGAAATCTGGAGATTCACGTCATCAAAACTATTTCCACAAGTGCCATTGGTAATTGTCCAACGAAAAGTATAGAATCCAGGGGTTAAACCCGTAATCCCAGAAGTGGGAGAAGTAGGGGTTGTGATAACTGCCCCGCCATTTCCTGCCGTCATCGTCCAAAGCCCTGTGCCGACTGTCGGGGTATTTCCTGCCAAAGTCGCCACATAATCGCATACAGATTGGTCTGCCCCAGCATTTGCCGTAGTAGGCACACCGCCAAAAGTAACTACTACTGTGTCTTTCAAACTTGCGCAAGTAGCCCCCGAAATCGTCCACACAAATTGGTAGATTGCATTTCCGCCCGTCAAATTAATATTTGTTGTTGGGCTTGCAGGCGTGGTTATCGTAGCCGAAGGTCCCGAAACCTGACTCCAAAGCCCTGTGCCTGTTGTGGGCGCATTGCCTGTCATGGCTACGGTGTTTACCGCCACACATTTATCTATGCCAGCATTAGGAATCGTAGGACCCTGCGTATTTGTTGTAGAAACAATGACCTCATCAAAAGTACTTCCACAAGCATTGGCTATTGTCCAACGAAAAGTATAAGTACTTGAAGCTATCAAGCCTGTAATTGTAGTCGTAGGATTATTGCCATTGGTAATAACTGACCCCGCAGGTCCTGAAATCTTTGTCCAAGTTCCTGTTTCATTATTGGCAGGCGTATTGCCCGTCATCGTTGCAGGTGTACCATAACAAACGGTTTTGTCTATCCCGGCATTTGCGGTAGTAGGTGTACCAGAAATGGAGACAACTTTGACATCATCAAAATTAGGAGGGCATGTGAAGCCATTGTTTATCGTCCACCTGAAATTATAAACGCCCGGTACCAAATTGGTAACGCCCGTTGTATTCAAATTTACGTTTGCAATCGTAGGTACATTGGGTCCATTAAGCACCGACCAAGTTCCTGTTCCGCCCCCTGTTGGCGTATTTCCTGCCAAAAACGTACTTATAACATTACAAGCCAAATTCTGGTCTGTCCCTGCATTTGTCAAAACAGGGGTTTTGGAGACAAATATATTGACTACATCTGAAATCGTGCCGCAGCCCGTAGAGAGCGAATATTGAAATATATAGGTTCCGCCTGTACTCATGGCTGTAACATTGCTTCCGCTTACTACAGGCGTAGCAGGTCCACTTACAAAGTTCCAGTTTCCACCCGCAGGGGTTCCGTTCAAAGTTGCTGTAGTTGCATTACAAGCCAGCGTTTGGTCTGCTCCTGCGGAGACAGTAGGCGCGGTAGTAATGGTGATAGACATACTATTTTGAGAAGTACATGCCCCTCTTGAAATCGTCCAGCGAAAAGTATAAGTACCTGCTGCCGAAATCCCTGATACAGTTGCATTGGGCGAAGTAGGAGTATTGATAGTTACCGTTGTTCCTGCCGTTTGCGTCCACAAGCCCGTTTCGCCCGTATTTGGCACATTGCCACTCAAACCAATCGGCGCAGGAATCGCTCCTTGACAATAGTTGAGATTTGAGCCAGCATTCGCAGTAGTCGCAGGGACATTAGAATTTACAGTCAAAGTAACATTGGCAGTTGCTGTAAAACAAGGTCCAAAAATAGTGTATTGCAAAGTATATGTGCCTAATTGCAAGCCCGAAATGGTGGGATTGCTCACATTTGGATTGTTAAAAAAGCCGCCTCCGGGACCACTTACCACGCTCCATTGTGCTTGTTGAGGCGCGACAAAAGTTGTTCCTCCCAAAGTCGCATTTGAACCACAGGTAACAGTTTGATTCGAACCTGCTGAAATCGTAGGCGTTGCGATGCTATTTACCGTAATTGTCATATCATCAAAACCGCTCACACAAGCCCCATTCACCGTCCAACGCAATACGTAAGTTCCTACAATGAGATTCGTAGCCACAGCCGTAGGGCTTGCTGCATTGGAAAAAGTGGGCGTAGTAGGTCCAGAAACCGTAGTCCATTGCCCTGCTTGAGGGTTTGCGCCAGGACAAGAAGCCGCAAGTGTAACCGCAGTTCCACAATTTGCCGTTTGGTCAGGACCCGCATTTACGGGGTCTCCGCCAATAAAAGTAATAATGGCATCATCTGCTTTGGTACAAGTGCCATTGGCAACCGTCCACCGCAGCGTAGAAGTAGTTGTATTTGTACAGACATTTCCTGCCGTAACCGTAAAAGTACTTGTAGGAGAATTGACATTAGAAAAAGCACCCGAAGTGCCACTCACCACCGTCCAAACCCCTGTCTGCCCTCCTATGAGAGCTTGTCCTGCGAGGGTTATAGCCGTTCCTATGGGGGCAGTTTGTTTACATTTTGTAACATCGGGTCCTGCATTCAAGGAAATGGCAGGAATAATGGTGATGTCCACGTCATCAAACACCGTTACGCCATCTTGACAAGTGGTAGTCAAGCGGAAACGGTAATTGCCTACGCCAAAGCCCGTAATCGCGGTATTTAAGGCATTCGGCGTGCTGATAGTGGCAGGTGTTCCTAATACCTGCGACCATGTGGTCGGATTAGGTGCGAGTCCTGCTTTGATACCCGTAAGTCCGAGTGCTTGGTCTGCACAAATCGTTTGATTTGTCCCTGCATTTACCGAGCAGTTCTGACCATAAACGGTTTGAGTGGTGGCAATCAAGACGAGTGTGAGTCCAGCAAAAATAAGAGATGATAATTTCGCCATAATAATATTAAATGAAAAGTTAGATACGAGAGTAGTTGGCAATAAAGATACCAATTTCGGATAAAATAGATAGGCTAATGAGAATATGCAATAGAAGTATCGTATAAAAATTTGAAAATCATAGGTTTATATATTTTAATTATTCAAAAGTAATGAGAATATGAATATTTATTTTTGTAGAAATTGTAGCTTTTACAATATAAATAAAGGGATTTTAGGACACTTTTATTTACCTAAAAAAGGGATATAATCGTTTATTTTTTTGTAGGTTTGCAGGGTGGCGCGCCTTTAAAAGGTGCGCCACCTATTGTACGTAATTAGTTTCCTTATGGGTAAATGATGATTTTATTCTTTTCGTGTTGTTAAGCCCATTTTGCGCAAAAAAAAATTTACCTTTGCAAAAAATTGCAGATGAATTCCGTATTTCAACTTATTGTCCAACTTTTTGAAGCCATTTGTCGATTCACAGGGCTACGCTATGCAGAGCTTAATATCCTTTGCTATTGCCTGTTGTTGCCTTTTACGTGGGCAGTTATCGTGGCATTTCGCCATAGAAAACACCTATTGTTGCCCGTTCTACACTTGATAAGCCTCTATCTGTATCTCTCTCTTCGCGGAGAGTTGAACATTATGAGCAGAAGATTGTATGAGCGAAATGTGGCATGGTTGGAATATTTTGGCAATCGAAGTCCGCAAGGATATATCTATATTTCACTCATAATAGGCGTACTTGCGCCTATTATTATGTATGGATTGTTGTTATTTTTACCTAAATCAAAAATAGCAGGGATATATGTTATATATATGTTTTCGTTGATAATATACCAATTTTTTGTTTGGAAAAACTAAGACTCAACACAGCACTTTCTTCTATGGAACACAAAAAGAATAAAATTATAATTTACCACTAAGGCACGAAGTAAACTAAGAAAGAAAAAGTGTGGCTTAGATGTCTTCTTTTACAATATAGCTTCGTGTTTCTTCGTGCCTTAGTGGTGAGAAAAATGGCAAGTTATTTAATTTTTGTTCCTATATGCGTTCTCCTATTCTCATTTTTTTCATTTTTTTTCCTATAATTTCCCTCTATTCCCAAACAAATAGAGGCGAAAAAGCCACTTCATTTTTTGTAACTTCCAATTATCAAAATAAAGCAATGTGCCAATTTGACACCTTGCTCCTCGAAGCACATTTTATAGATGCCACGTATTTACACCCTTTTTTTTGTTGGGAAAGTAAAATGCCGAATGAGGCTTGGCACACCGAAATCCGCGACACATTCCGAACTTGGCAGGTATCCCCTTTGACAAAAGGCAAAGCCTATCGTTGTATTGTAGATGACTCGATTAGCAGTGAAGGACTGACCTTTCGCAAAAGAATTTCTGAAGTCGTGCAGCCGATTGCGAATCCTTTTCCAGACATTACTATCGCTCCCGAAACGGCTACTTGTTTGCTGCCAAATGGAAAAATAAATGTTTATACCAATTGGGACACCAAGAATCTGAAGTTTTTTTGGACAGACAAAAGCCAAAAACAGCACCTTACTGGAGTCTTAGCAGGAGAATACTCGGTGGTTATATTGGACACAAAAACGGGCTGTAAAAGGCGTTTTACGGATTCTGTTCACAATGAATATGTGCCGCCGTCTCTGTTTATCAATACCCGCTATGCGGAATGTGGCTTGAACAATGGCGCAATCGATTTGAGTGTGGCGGGAAATGACGGACCTTTCTCCTACAAATGGAACACAGGTGCGGAAACCGAAGACTTGCAACGGGTAGGCGTAGGCGTATATCGGGTTGCTGTGAGCAATTCGGTAGGCTGCGTTACGACCGAAAAAGTAGCGATTTCCAACATTCCTTCTCCTTTTCGCATACACCTCAACAGTCAAGATGCGGCTTGCAATTTGCCCAATGGAAAAATCCTTTGTCAGGTCGAAGGCAGCGGCGCGCCTTTCAAGTATCTTTGGAATACAGGGATAAAAATAGATTCTATAAAAAACTGTAAATCAGGTAGTTATTTTGTAGCAGTTACCAATCAATATGGCTGTATAGATACGGCTTTTGCGCAGATAAAGCAAAAAGAAATGCCCAAAATTACTTTTGAAGTACAAGCTGTGGATTGTTATAAAGCCTCAACAGGGCGTATTTTAACCCATATTTCGGAGGAAAATGCGTATTATCAATATCTTTGGAACAATGGCAGCGAAAGTAAAGATTTGCTCAATGTGCCTGCGGATATTTATCGTTTGTTGGTAAAAAATGACTTAGAAAACTGCGAAATTCAGGCAGAAGTGCGGCTGGCGGAGGCTCCTTTTTGGGAAATAAGTCCCGAAATTCAAACGGTAAATGGCACGTTTCAGCTGCTCATAAATCCGAAAGGAGGGACTGTGCCATATACATATCTTTGGGCAGATGGGAAAACTACG
Organism: Bacteroidota bacterium; assembly: GCA_043751755.1. Taxonomy (GTDB): domain Bacteria; phylum Bacteroidota; class Bacteroidia; order J057; family J057; genus JAAFHL01. Next base: position 10,025 of record JAYUZN010000414.1, read on the forward strand.
AATCCTTGGGAGACTTCGGAAATGGGCATTTATGGCGTAAAAGTAACTGATGCAAAAGGCTGTTCTCTGAGCGATTCTATTGAATTGTCGCATAATGAAGCCGAAAATATGTATATTCCAAATTTTATTACTCCCAATAGTGATGGCAGAAATGATGATTTTTCTATACAAGGGGAAAATATCCTAAAAATATCCGTTGTTATAAGCGATTCTTTGGGGAATGTCATGTATGAGGAAACTTATAAGGAAATTCATTGGGACGCTTCGCAATGTGGCGAATCGGATTGTTATGAAGGTTTTTACAACTATGAAGCCGTTATTTATTATACAAATGGTAAGGTGCAGGAACGAAAAGGGCGGTTTTTTGTGTATAAATGAGTTTAATTGAGAGTTGAAAGTTGAAAGTTGAAAGTTGATATAAGTTTATCATAATCAATAAGATGTATCGAAAATATAGGTTTAGATTATTTCTCACTCGTACTTAGAAATGGCAATTAAATAAAGTAACAATTTAGTTATAGCACTCATTTTGAGCATTTCTTAGTGCCGTAGGCACGAAATATTTATAGAAAACGTAATCCCCCCCATTTATCACATTTTTCGTGCAAGCACGAAAAACAAGGGGGGAGGTGTGGCATGTTTTTTCTATAAATATCGCCGTCCCTAAATGAGTCCTTTATTTAAGTTTCTTTCCTTATAAGTATGAGTAAGGAACGCGCAAAGAATAACCTTATATTTTACCACTAAGGCACAAAGGAAACTAAGAAAGAAAAAGGGTAGCTTAGATGCCTTCTTTTACGATATTGCTTCGTGTTTCTTCGTGCCTTAGTGGTAAGAAAAATATCAAGCTATTTATTTTTCTTTCTATAGTTAATTTTGGTGCGGTAGCCCTACAAATGTACGCAGAGGTAGCCTTTTATCTGCTATCATCTGCGCAAATCTGCGTGAAATTACGAAAACATCGCCAAACATCGCCTATTTTTTACCTTTTCCCTAACTGCTCCCAGTCTATTTTTCTCGAAAAATACATAATCACCGCCAAAGTCAAGAACAAGCCCAAACTTCCCATCAACAAAGCATAGTCTTGAAGTTGAATAATGGTAAAAATAAAAGTGTAAATAACAGTCAAAGTTCCGCCAACCAACAACGCAAGCCGCGCTTCGCCCAAAATGCTATTTGTGTACCAAATTATCAAGCCCATCGTCATGCTTGTAGCAATCATATATGCCCAATTGAAGGGAATTTGCTCCGAAATCGACAATAACAAAGCATAGAAAATGCACAAAGCCAGCCCGACTAAGGTGTATTGAAACGGGTGAATTGCCTTGCCACTAATCAATTCTATAAAGAAAAAGAGGAGAAACGTAAGCCCAATAAACAGAATGGCATAATTTACTGTGCGATAAATTTTACTATAACTATTCACAGGTTGCAAGAGATTTACGCCAAAAGCATTATCCTCCAAACGATATTTGTTGCCTATCCAAGATTGCGGAAAGTTGCGATTGAGGTGCAAAACCTTCCAATTTGCTTCAAAACCTGTTTTGGAAACGGTATGCGTATCGGGCAAAAACGCGCCATCAAAACTCGGATTTTCCCAAGCAGACGCAATATGCACATTCGTTTCTTTGCCCACAGGGGCGAAATGCAGGTATTGAGAGCCTTTGAGATTGAGGCTAAGCGAAAAATCATAACTCGCTGCGTCTGTGTTATTCAAAGGAATCGGCACACTCACGCCCGAAGTCATCACCTCTTCATTGGAAATTCCGGGATTAAATATGAGATTTTGTTGATTCCATTTGAGTTGAATTTGGTCTTCTATGCCGCGCAAATCCGAGATTCCCAAAGACATAAAGGCTTTTTCGGTCAGGAAATTTTCTCTCGGAATATTCGTAGCTTCCAAAGGCATTTCTCCAAATTTCCCTGTCAAAACCAATGCAGACTGATACACAACGATTTCAAAAATGCCCCTATGTCGTTTTTCAGGATTCATTTTGCCATTGACTGAGAGCTGATTGGGCAAAAAATGGATGTATTTCAGCTTTTCGGAAGAATACGGCTGCACAACCCCTGTCTGTCCATTGCGCATCGGCACGCTCGAATCAATGTAAGGAATCGAAATGACAGGACCTATAATGGTTTGTGTGCCGCCCCATTTGCTGCCTACTTCTGCGGTCGCCTCCGCCTGCCGATTCTCGCGGTCTCGCACCAATCCCTGAATCATCGTGGCAGGAATGAGCAATAGCAAAGTCAAAAATACAACCGTCAATCCTTTGACAGTGATGGCATTACGCTCAAAAAAAGATTTGTTTTGTTCCATTGTAATTGAGAAAATGAGAAATGAAAATGCTGTTTGGGTGTTTCTACGAATAAAAAGTACTTTGAGTTACAAAGTAAGTGTTTTTTTTTGATTTCACGCAGATGCCCGCAGATTTAGGCAGATTTCGCAGATAAAATGCCAATACATTTCTTATTTTATCTGCGAAATCCGCTATCATTTGCGTCAATCTGCGTGAACTTTCGGAAAATAGTATAATATTTTTAAGTTGGAATCGGAAAATATGATGTATTTTTGCTTTTTAATCTTAAAAATAGGATAATTTCACGCACAATCACTGCTGATATTCAGCAAAGGCTCTTTAAAGGAAAAGCCATTATCATTATGGGGGCAAGGCAGGTAGGCAAAACTACTTTGGTCAAACTTGCAAGTATTTGAATTTAACTGGAAAAATAAGGATAAAACCTATCGTTTTCCCTCCACTTTCTTGAACGCTTATCCAACGGCAAATGCAGCTTTGATACATAGCGAAAACTTTGAAGATTTTTTATTAAATTCCTAAGCTATCCTGCAAACGGGGCAAATTTTCTCATTTTACGAAAAATGAAATATCTGTAGGTAGAGGGTTGCGCACCTTTTGAAGGTGCGCAACCCTTACAGGATGGGTATATTTCGGAAAATTTATCCCGTTCAAAGTATAACTCCCAACTCTCAACTCTCAACTCCCAACTTTCAACTTTCAACTACTTACAATGGATTTCAATCGAATACAAAGTTACGAAGACTATCAAGCCGCTTACGCTCAAAGCGTGAAAGACCCTGAAGGTTTTTGGGCTGCCATTGCCGAGCATTTTACTTGGCGCAAAAAATGGGACAAAGTATTAGCATGGAACTTTGAAACCCCAAACGTACAATGGTTTATCGGCGGCAAACTCAACATTACCGAAAATTGTCTTGACCGCCATTTAGCCCAAAACGGAGATAAAACTGCCCTCATTTGGGAAGCGAATAACCCCAAAGAAAGTGAAATTCGTTGGACATACAAGGAACTCGCCCAAAAAGTGAATCAATTTGCCAATGTGCTGAAAAATAACGGGGCAAAAAAAGGCGATAGAATAGCCATTTACATGCCTATGATTCCCGAATTAATGGTTTCTGTCTTAGCATGTGCCAGAATTGGGGCAATACATTCGGTCGTTTTTGCAGGTTTTTCTGCCAATTCCCTTGCAGATAGAATCCAGGACGCGGCTTGTTCTATAGTACTCACTTCGGACGGCATGTATCGTGGCGCAAAGAAAATGCCTGTAAAAAGCGTGGTTGATGAGGCATTGGAAATGGCTAAAAGTGTGAAAAAAGTGATTGTGGTAAATCGGGTGGGAGAGGAAGTGAACATGAAAGCGGGGCGTGATGTGTATTTGCATGAGGAATTGCCAAGGGCTGCCCTTTTCTGCGAACCCGAAATCATGGACGCAGAAGCCCCCCTTTTTATCCTATATACTTCTGGCTCTACGGGCAAACCCAAAGGCGTTGTGCATACTTGCGGGGGCTATATGGTCTATGCGGATTACACGTTTCGCAATGTTTTTCAATACAATGAAAACGACATACATTGGTGTACGGCTGATGTGGGGTGGGTTACGGGGCATAGTTATATCGTGTATGGTCCGCTTTTGGCAGGGGCAACTACCGTCATGTTTGAAGGGATTCCCACCTTTCCAGATGCTGGGCGTTTTTGGCAGATTTGCGACAAATTGGGGGTAACGCATTTTTATACTGCCCCAACTGCCATTCGCTCCTTGATGTTGGCAGGAGAAACACCGATTCTTGCTCATTCTTTGGCTTCTTTAAAAGTCTTAGGCTCCGTAGGAGAGCCGATTAACGAGGAGGCTTGGCATTGGTATCATACGAATATTGGCAAAAATCGCTGTCCTTTGATAGATACTTGGTGGCAGACGGAAACAGGCGGAATTATGATTTCGACTTTGGCAGGCATCACGCCCATGAAACCGGCTCATGCCACTTTGCCTCTGCCGGGTGTTCAACCGGTGTTGTTAGATGCAGCAGGAAATGAAATTATGGGAAATGGAGTAGAAGGCTATTTATGTATAAAATTTCCTTGGCCTGCCATTTTGCGCACGACTTATGGTGACCACGAGCGTTGTAGAATCAACTATTTTGCTGCCTACAAAGGCTATTATTTCACAGGAGATGGGGCAAAGCGTGATGAAAACGGTTTTTATCGCATTATTGGGCGAGTAGATGATGTTATAAACGTTTCTGGGCATCGTTTTGGCACAGCGGAAATAGAAAACGCACTCAATCAAAATGTGCATGTTATAGAATCTGCTGTTGTGGGCTATCCGCATGATTTGAAAGGGCAGGGGATTTATGCCTACGTTATTTGTAAGGAAATGCCCACAAATCCTGCCCAAATTCGGGCAGAAATTATCGAAACGGTGGTAGCCGAAATTGGCAGAATCGCCAAACCAGATAGGATTCAGTTTGTAAGCGGCTTGCCCAAAACCCGTTCAGGCAAGATTATGCGGCGGATTTTGCGCAAAATTGCCGAAGGAGATATGACAAATTTGGGAGATACAAGTACGCTGCTCGACCCGCTTATTGTGGAGGAGATAAAGGAAGGGGCGATGCGTTTGAGGAGTTGAGCAGATAAAACCTTCATTTTGGTCGTTTTACCGCAAAGAACGCAAAGTGAGTAATTTTGAGTTATTCCTTTGCGTTCTTTGCGGTTCCTTTGCGAACTTTGCGGTAAAATGAGAGATATTTGCATTTTGTCAGCTCCATTTTCTTTACAGCAGGAATAATTCCGTATCTTTGTCTTTCAAATCTAATATTATGCGAGAAAAAAAACCAGATAAACCCTTCAAAGATTGGCTATACGAAGAGGTTGGAGATACTTTTGGCATTACCCGTAAGTTCAAATCTGCCTTATTCGACCATTTTGCGACCTTACAACTCGCCGAAAACCACCCGAAACGGGAAGACATTGAAGAATTGCGTTTGCTTGCTTTTGAATATATAGATTCTTGGAACGAAGATGAATATAAATTTATGTTTATCAGCCGCTTTATTGGGTTGGTACATTTTGTTAGCCCATATTACAAGGTGTTTACACAAAGAATGATGCAAGTAAAGTACGACAATGACAGCAAAATGACCGAAGGAATCGTAGAATTTATGTTGGCAAAAGGGATTCAAAGCCCAAAAAAGCCGCATTTTTTCCTACATGAATATAAGCCCGAAAGCCCCCCTTTATCCCCCCAAATTGGGGGGATAAAGGGGGGCGACCCTTTAGGTCAGTTGCTGATTGCTATGGTTGCCTCTCAAAAGCTCAATCAGGACGAAAAGCCTATTTATGGCATTTATGTAAATGGGCGAAATTGGTTTTTGGTTGTCTTAGAAGGAAAGGAATATGTAGTAAGTGAGCCATATAGCATTACAGGAGAGGCGATTTTTGCCCTTTTTGCCGTCCTTGACTACTTCAAAAATCTGATGGATAGCTTGTATAAACAGCCGTAATACAGCCTTACAAAACACATAAATGTGCCAAAACAACTTTTTTTTCTTTTTTTGTTTGCAAATCAAAAAAAAGTCCCTACTTTTGCACTCCCAAAGAAAATAACGATTTATTGAACCATGGCAAAGAAGAGCAAAGCTAATCGCATTCAAGTGATTATGGAGTGTACCGAACACAAAAATTCGGGCTTACCGGGAACTTCCCGTTATATTACGATGAAAAATCGTAAAAATACGTCTGCACGTTTAGAGTTGAAAAAATACAACCCTATTATGCGCAAATATACAATTCACAAGGAAATAAAATAAGAATTGAAAATGTCTTCACTTTTCGCTTCTCATTTTTCATTTTTCATTTTCTAACGACTAACAAACTATAAAGTCATGGCAAAAAAAGTTGTCGCTACCTTTAAAGCAAAAGTAAAGGTAAGCTATACCAAAGTAATTCGCACTGTTAAGAACGATAAGGGCACCTATTCTTTCAAAGAAGAGATGATGGAATCTGCGAAGGTAAGAGATTTCTTGACGGCAAGCGCAAAATAAGCATCGCACACAAAAGCAATGTCATAAAGAAGCAAGAGTATTCCTTGCTTCTTATTTTTGTTTACTGTATAATTTCATGATTTCACGCAGATGTCGCAGATAAAAGACGCAGATAGCGCAGATAAAAATAGAAGATGTTTTTGTATTTATCTGCGACATCTGCTTTCATCTGCGAAAATCTGCGTGACACAACACCATAATGAACATCAACAGCCTTAAAAATAGCACTTACCTCATTGCTACAGTTGGGATTATATTTTTGCTTATCCTCTTGTATCAATTTTTTGGAGACAATTCTTCTCCTTATATATTGTCTATAGAGGAAATGCGCAAACAAAAAGATTATCAATTCCAACATGCCACAGATTCTCCCATAAAAGAATCCGAAAAAGCGCAATTCAAAGGACTTTCCTATTTTCCTCCCACAGAAAATTATCGCGTAAAAGCTATTTTTACCCCCGATACAGGGAAAGATACCCTTATTTTGCAGACCAAAAAAGCAGAAAAACGCAAGATGCTCAAAGCAGGAATCCTTGATTTTGAGCTATTTAATCATAAATACAAGCTTTCTGCTTTTAGAAATATTGGACAGGCGCAAGATGAGTTATTTATTCCTTTCAAAGACCTCACTTCGGGCGTTTCTACCTACGGCGGCGGCAGGTATGTAGAAACTTCTATCACAAATTTGAACAATATTTGGCTTGATTTTAATAAAGCCTATAGTCCTTTTTGTGTATATAACGAATCATTTTCCTGCCCTATTCCGCCTACCGAAAATAAATTGGCGGTAGAGATTTTTGCAGGGGAGAAGTCTCACGCAGATTTGCGCAGATGAGGACGCAGATTTCACGCAGATTAAAAACATTTGTCAAACTCTATAGTTAAATCTGTGAGAATCTGCGGTTAAATCTGCGAAAATCTGCGCGAAAAATGACCTAAAACATGATTTTATCCGATAAACAAATTCTCACAGAAATCGAAAAAGGGAATATCTTGATAGCTCCTTTTGACCGCGAATGTCTCGGCAGCAATAGCTATGACGTGCATTTGAGCCGACATTTAGCCGTTTATAAGGACGCAGAATTAGACGCAAAAAAGCACAATCAAATTGAAGAAATCGAAATTCCTGAAGAAGGTTTTGTCTTACAGCCGGGCATTTTGTATCTTGGCGTAACGCAAGAATATACAGAAAGCCATGTTCATATTCCTTTTTTGGAAGGAAAAAGCAGCACAGGAAGGCTTGGGATTCACATTCATGCTACGGCAGGCAAGGGAGATGTGGGGTTTTGCAATACTTGGACCTTGGAAATAAGCGTCATTCACCCTGTCCGAGTCTATGCAGGTATGCCTGTAGGACAATTGATTTATTTTGAAGTGGCAGGAGAAGTCATAAACCCATACAATCGCAAACAAAACGCAAAATATACGACTCGCACAGAAAAGCCTGTGGAAAGTATGATGTGGAAAAATAAATTTTAATTGATTTCTCGCAGATTCCCGCAGATTATGGACGCAGATTTTCACAGATTAAGAAAAATTTGCGAAAATCTGCGGTTAAATCTGCGCAAATCTGCGTGAGAAAAACAACAACAACATTATGTCTATCAAAAGAAAATCAACCGCCGTATGGAACGGCACAGGCAAAGAAGGTACAGGCAAACTGACCTCACAAAGTGGTGTTCTTAGCGACACACAATACAGTTTCAATACTCGTTTTGCAGAAGGCATAGGCACAAATCCCGAAGAACTTATCGCTGCGGCTTATGCAGGCTGTTATTCCATGAAATTAGCCTTCAACTTGCAAGGCGCAGGTTTTACGGCTGATGAAATCAAAACGGAGTGCGTTGTTATATTAGAAGATGGAGGAATCAAAAATATTTCCTTATCAACTGCGGTGAAAGCAGCAAATTTGCAACCCGAAAAATTGCAGGAATTGGCATTAGATGCGAAAATGAATTGCCCTATTTCTCAATTATTGAACGCAAACGTTGATTTTAACGCTGTTTTGATTCCATAAAAAAGGGGACTAAGAAATCGAAAACAAGGCATTTTTCTCCAAAATGCCTTGTTTTCTCATACACATTCCTCAACTATTATAAAAATGGTTAAAACATGCTATATTTGTGAAAATGTGTGTAAACCTTTAATATTTTTACCTACATATTTGTGTAAGTAAATCAAAACACCTACATTTGCCGTTCAACAATATCTGCGACTTTTCGGTTATATATCCCTGAATATGAGCTAAAATAGGCATGTTTTTCTCATTTCTCAATTTTCATTTCTCATTTCTAAATTCCCATAAATGAAAAAAATTGGTATTCTTCATGGCATGGAAAGCACCTTTCCTGCCGCCTTCGTAGAAAGGGTAAATTCAAAAAATGTGGACGGCATCTTTGCCGAAGCTGTGCGCATTGACAAGGTAGTACAAGGCGATTATTCGGGCTATGATGTCATTATCGACCGTATTTCGCAAGACGTGCCTTTTTATCGGGCTTTCCTCAAAAATGCAGCCGTTTCAGGGACAGCTGTTTTGAATAACCCGTTTTGGTGGAGTGCAGACGAAAAGTTTTTTAACAATGCACTTATGGCAAAAATTGGCGTTCCTGTGCCAAAAACAGTCATTTTACCCTCAAAAGACCACCCTACAGGCACAACGGCAAATTCTTTCCGCAACTTGGCGATGCCTTTGGATTGGGAAGGGATTTTCAATTATATCGGTTTTCCTGCCTATTTCAAACCCCATGATGGTGGCGGTTGGAAAAGCGTCTATAAACTTCGTACCCCCGAAGAATTGTGGACGGCTTATGACGAAACCGAGCAGTTGGTAATGATGTTACAAGAAGAAATTATTTTTGACGAATATTATCGCTGCTACTGTTTGAATGGAAAATATGTGCATATAATGCCGTATGAACCCCGCAATCCGCATCATTTGCGCTATGTTCAAGACATGGTGGTGCCAGCCGAGAAATTGCAAATGCTTACAGAAGTTGTGTTAAAAATCAATCACGCTTTGGGTTATGATTTTAACACAGTGGAATTGGCTTTGAGAGATGGCGTTCCGTATGCGATAGATTTCTGCAATCCTGCGCCAGATGCTGACCTGCCTTCTGTAGGAGAAGAAAACTTTGAGTGGGTAGTAGAAAATGCGGCTAACATGGCAATAGAAAGGGCTTTGCAGCACGTACCCGGACAAATGAATTTGACTTGGGGCAACTTTGTGAAGGACGCTACACAAGGAAATTTGATGAAATAAAAGTAGTATCGCGCAGATAAACGCAGATTTTAGCAGATTTCGCAGATAGGGGTAACCATTGTGTTTTCCATCTGCGAAATCTGCTCTTATCTGCGTAAATCTGCGCAAAATAATCCCAAAAACAAATATTTTTTCTTTTTCTGAAAAAAAATGTGTTATTTCGCACTCGAATTAGCCCACTAATTCATCTATCCATTTTTAATCATTTTCACGTAGGGCATGGACAACCAAATAGTAAACGGAGAGTTGGAGAACAACGAAACGCAATTGACTGAAAATCAAGCATCTCTAATCCCCGTTATGGAGGAAAAGGTACAGGAAGATACTTCACTGTTGCCAGAAACTCCATTAACCGAAAGCAGTGAGCAGTTAGCAGTGAGCAGTGAGCAACCCTCGAACCCTGAAATTGCGGAAACAGTAGCAGAAACACCTGCTACCCTTGATGCGGTTGCGGACGTTTCGGAAACGCTTCAACAGGAAACCTCTGAAGTTGCGGAAACAGTAGCTGAAACGCCTGCTGCCCCTGATGTGCTTGCAGACATCAAGGAAACTTTTCAACAAGGGACGACAGAGCAATTGATTGCCGCAGCAAGTCCGCAAGAGCTTATTTTGTTGTTTGAGCAATTAAACGAGGGCTTTGATAAGTTATCGTTGCGCCAAGCCATCGACTTTTCGCGACTTATCAAAGACCGTTTTGATATGTTTACCAAAGAAGAAAAGGTTTCGGCAGAACAAAGTGAGCGTTTTAGCTCCCTATATGGTCGTTTTAACAAGCGCAGAGGCGATGCACAGAAGAAAAACGAGGAATCAAATACCCTTCGCAAACGTGAATTGATTGAGCAGTTGAAAAGCATGTTAGAGTCTGGGATTTTGGACCAAAAACGCATGAAGGCAATTCAAGACGAATGGAAGGAGTTGCGTTTTGTTACAAAAGATGCCAAAGAAGACCTTGATAAAAAATATAAAGCCTTGATTGACACCTATTTCAAGAAAAGAGGTCAAGAGGCAGAGTTGTTGGAATATGACCGCAAGCGCAATTTGGAGGTAAAAAATGAGATTATCACCAAAATTCGCAATATGCTTCCTTCCGAAGAAGATGCAGGAAATGGCGAAGTCTGGAGAGAACGTGCGGCAATTCTGACCGATTTGCAAAGACAATTTAGAGATACGGGGTTTGTGCCAAGAGAAGATATGGACCGTATAAATGCAGAATATAAAGACGTTGTAGAAAATTTCTATGCGCACCGTCGCGAGTTTTTCGAGTCGCAAGAAACGGGTATGCAAGAAAATGTAGGCTTGAAAGAGGCAATTTTGGAAAAAATGTTGCCTTATTCTACGGCTGCTTATGAGCGTCCTAAGCAATGGGAAGATGCTACGACTACTTTTTTGGCTTTGCAAGAAGAATGGAAAAAAATAGGCAAAGCTCCCGCAGATAGAAATGGCGACTTATGGAAGCGTTTCCGAGAAATTAGCAACGTTTTTTATACAAACAAATCCGAGTATTTCAACAATTTGGAGCAAACTCGTAGCCAAAATTTAGAATTGAAACGGGGGTTGTGCGAAAAAGCAGAAGCCCTTAAAGACAATATTGAGGGAGAAAATGCGGCAAATGAAATCAAACAACTGCAAGAGGACTGGAAAAATGTGGGCCCTGTGCCTGATAGACAAGCGAATAAATTGTGGGACCGTTTCCGCTCGGCTTGCGACAGCTTTTTTGAGAACCGCAGAGAACGTTTTAAAGGCGTAAAAGACGAGGAAACCAAAAATTTGCAAGCCAAAAAAGACCTTATCGCAAAAGTAGCCGAATTTATCGCAGCTTTGGCAGAAAACAGAGATGCCGCCGTAGAAGGCGTAAAAGAATTGCAGAATCTTTGGAAAGGGATAGGACGCGTACCGATTAAATTCAAGGAACCTATTTGGATAGAATTTAAGGAAACTGTAGATGGTTTCTTCAATACTTTGCGGGAAATGGGCAAAGCAAACAACGCAGATAGAGGAGACGACCGAGGCGGTGATAGAAGAAATGCGGGCGGTGGCGGAGACAATCGTCCTCCTCGCAGAGACCGACCCAACAATTATAACAACAATAACAATAGTCATTACGGCGGAAACCACGACAATCAGGGCAACGGAAATGATACACAGTCCAAAATTTTCCGTATTCGCAAACGTATTTCAAGTATAGAAGAGTCTTTGGCAACTTACGAAAACAATATTCTCTATATTTCTAAAGGAAAATCTGGAGATGCCCTTCGTGCGCAGTTTCAAGCTAAGATAGACGAGGAACAACAATTGCTCGCTACCTTGAACAAGGAAATCAAAGACATTCAAAAGGCAGAAAGAGATGCGAAAAAAGCAGCTGAAAAGCCTGTAGAAAAGCCGCAAGAGGTGGCAGAAACGCCTGAATCGGACGCACCTATTGCAGAAGATAACCATGAAGTAGCTTAATATTTTCTTTTTATAGAAAAAATCCCTTACGAAAGTGAGGGATTTTTTTTAGGAAAAAAATGTTTACCTTTGCCTTCAAAACAAAATCTATGATAACATACCTCAAAATAACAGGCTTCAAATCCTTTCATAACTTTGAAATGGAGTTTACGCCCCTTACCGTTATTGCAGGGGCAAATGCCTCTGGCAAAAGTAATTTGTTTGATGCCCTCATGTTATTGGCGAGTTTAGCGGAAACCGATAACCTAAAAAAAGCATTTAGTAAGCAAAGAGGGGAATTTATTGAACTATTTACACAATATAATGGACAAGATTATGCTACTCAAATCGAATTTGTCGTGGAAATGTTAGTCAATAAACACATAAAAGACGTTTGGGGAAATGAGACGGAATTGCAATACACAAGGTTACGATATGAATTAGGCATTAAACGTTTTACCAATTCCTCCGAAATAGAAGACTTAGCATTGGTATATGAACGATTATCTGCTATAGACCCTCATCAAGATAAATGGCGTAAACTTATCCCAGAAAATAGGGAGCGCAAATGGATGGGGAAAAAAAAAGGGAAAAAAGCATATATAGAAACTACGCTTCTTGAAACAGGCACAGAACCAGTTATTACCGCAATCGGAAGCAAAGCAAATAAAAGGAAATACTCCCTTAAGCAAGCGCAGAAAACGATTTTGAGCAGTGTTGATACCATAGATTTTCCTGAAATCCTTGCGGCAAAAGAAGAAATGAAAAGTTGGAAGTTTTTGCAGCTTAATCCAGATTCTTTGCGCAGACCTACTAACAAACAGCATGACACAGACATTATTACGGGAAGGGGAGACAATCTCGCAGGGGCATTATATCGCATCAAACAAGAGGATAGCCATTATTTAGTAGAAATTTCTCGAAAATTAAATGCCTTTTTACCTAATTTTATCGAAGTAAGAGTGGTAGAAGACAAGGAAAATGCTCAATATATCATCAAAATAAAAGATGTAGATAAGCGAGAATTTTCTTCAAGAGTGCTTTCCGAAGGAACATTGCAGTTGCTAACCCTTTGTATATTAGAATATGATACGAAACACACAGGTTTGCTTTGTTTTGAAGAGCCCGAAAATGGAATTCACCCTTTTCGCATCAAAGATATGGCACAACTCCTCAAAGATTTGACCATTGATTTTGAAAATATAGATATGCCCCTACGTCAAGTAATTGTAAATACTCATTCTCCTGTCTTAGTCGGAAACCTATATACGTGGAAAAATGATGCAAATGTGAGTATTTGGTTTTCTCAAATGCGCACCCTTGCAACAGATATTGAGGGTAAACGCATCAAAATGAGTATTTCAAAAACCGCACCTGTTAGCAAAGAAAATAGCTTAGATATGATGCTTGAATTTTCTCAACAAGAAAAAAAACTTACTTTATCTAAAGTAAAAGAATACCTTCAAACAACTCATTTTGACCTTATTAATGCTTAAAAACTATGTATCAATTATTTGCAGGGCTATTTACAGAAGGCACAACTGACATTCATTTTTTGGAAAGCATTGTCAAAAAAACACTTGACGAAGTAGCTTTTGAATGTAAAAACCAAATAGAAACAGAACTTAGCATCATTTCTATCTCTAAATCAGGCAAAACTTTCGTAGAACAAGTGCTTGAAGCCTCCCGAAAAGGAATAGAAGAAGCCGGAATAATGTTGCTTTGTGTACACACAGATGCTGATGAAAGTGAAATTACAAGAGCTTTACATTCCAAAATAATACCTGCGCAAACAGCATTAGCCACTCAAAATGCAGCAGAATATTGCCAAATTTTAGTTGCCATTATTCCTGTTCAGATGACTGAAGCATGGATGCTTGCAGATAAAGACTTGATAAAGAAGCAATTAAATACGACCAAAACAGATATTGAATTAGGAATTCATCAGAAACCTGAAAGCATTGCAGACCCAAAACAAGCCTTGAAAAAAGCGATTCAAAAAGCCAATAAAAATGTAACCCAAAAAAGACGTAAAGACTTGACAATAAATGATTTGTATTCATTAGTTGGGCAATCTTTAGATTTGGAAAAATTAGCCCTTTTGCCTTCTTATCTCCATTTCAAAGAAAACCTAACACAAGGTTTTCGCCAACTCAACCTAAGCTAAATCTCCGAAAATCTGCGTCCCCATCTGCGAAAATCTGCGCAAAACAAAGCTTAATCTAAATCTCCGAAAATCTGCGTCTCCATCTGCGAAAATCTGCGAGAAACAAAAGCCTTCGCGAGAAACAAAAACAATATGTACAAACACTTCCTTCGTCCCATTTTATTCCAATTCGACCCAGAAAAAATCCATCATTTTTCTTTTTGGGCAATAAAAACAGCCTTCAAAACCCCTTTTTTCGCCAAAATAACGGAAAAAATCTACCAAGTTTCTGACCCAAATTTGGAAAGAAAAATCATGGGACTCACCTTTCCAAACCCCGTAGGACTTGCCGCAGGATTTGACAAAGACGCAAAAATAGGCACAGATTGGCGGCATTTTGGCTTTGGTTTTGTAGAAATAGGCACAATTACGCCCCGTCCCCAAGCAGGAAATCCCAAAAAGAGGCTTTTTCGCCTTCCCCAAGACCAAGCTGTCATCAATAGAATGGGCTTCAACAATGAAGGGGCAGACATAGCTGCCGCAAGATTGGCAAAAATGGACAGAAAAGGCATTATTTTGGGCGCAAATATTGGCAAAAACAAAGACACCCCCAACGAAAAAGCCACAGAAGATTATTTGATTTGCTTTGAAAAACTCTTTCCTTTTGTCGATTATTTTGTCGTGAATGTGAGTTCTCCCAACACGCCCAACCTGCGTGAATTGCAAGAAAAAAAGCCTTTAACAGACTTGCTTTTAGCTTTACGCCAAAAAAATGACTGTTTTCCCCATCCAAAACCCATTTTGCTCAAAATTGCCCCAGACCTTAGCAATTCGCAATTAGATGACATTGTAGAAGTGGTTCAAAATACAGGTATTCAAGGAGTTATCGCTACAAATACCACCATTTCAAGAGAAAACCTCCTTTCTCCTCCTACCAAAATAACAGCAATAGGGGCAGGCGGTTTGAGTGGCAAACCTTTGACAAAGCGTGCAACAGAAGTCATTGCGTATTTATCCCAAAAAAGCAAAGGCTCGTTTGTGATAATCGCCGTAGGAGGCATCATGTCGCCCACAGATGCCCAAGCGAAATTGGCTGCAGGAGCCTCATTACTACAGCTTTATACAGGATTTATTTATGAAGGTCCGAATTTGGTTAGGGCTATTTTGAAGGAATTGACAGATGCTAAGTAGTTGAAAGTTGATATAAGGAATGAAACGTAAATAAGCTCATAATTTTTATAGTCCCGTAGGGACGTGATATTCATAGAAAAAACATGCCCCGCCCCCCTCTTGTTTTTTGTATTTGCACGATTTGCGTTTAATAGAGTGGCGCACCTTTAAAAGCTGCGTCCCCCTACAAAGCTACCCATACATTATGTCCTCATCAAAATGTATCCCAAAAACAAAAGTAGTTTCAGCATGTTAGAAAAAATCCCTTATCTTTGTGCTATCTTTGTATTTTACGCAGATAAAAGCAGCGATTTAGAAAAATTTGCGAAAATCTGCGGTTAAATCTGCGAAAATCTGCGTGAACCTAAAAAACAAACATACATGGCAGCTAAAATCCTCTGGGTAGATGACGAAATCGAACATTTGAAACCCCATATAAAGTTCCTCAAAGACAAAGGAATGGACGTTACTCCGCTCACAAATGGGGCGGACGCACTCGAATTGGTGCAAAAAGAGTCATTTGATATTGTCTTTTTGGACGAAAACATGCCCGGAATGGGCGGCTTAGAGGTCTTGGCAGAACTCAAACACCTCGCGCCTAATACGCCGGTGGTGATGATAACAAAGTCGGAGGAAGAGCATATTATGGAAGATGCAATTGGCTCAAACATAGCTGATTATCTCATAAAACCTGTGAAACCTGCGCAGATTCTCCTTTCTTGTAAAAAAATATTGGACGGAAAAACCCTCGTCAATCAAAAGGTAAATCAAGGCTATCAGCAAGATTTTCGCAATATAACTATGCAGTTTTTTGATGCGAATACGCATGAAGATTGGACAGATATTCATAAAAAACTCATTTTTTGGGAGTCCGAAATCGAGAAAAATCAAGACAAAAGTATGGCAGAAGTCTTGCAAATGCAGCAACAAGAGGCTAATAGCAACTTTTGCAAGTTCGTCTCCAAAAACTATATGGACTGGCTGCATACCAAAGATATAGGAAAACGCCCGATTCTTTCGCCCGATTTGCTCAAAGAAAAAGTGTTTCCGCATATCGACAGCGACAAATATGACAGTGTGTTCTTCATTCTCTTGGACTGCCTGCGCTACGACCAATGGAAAGCTTTTGAGCCGATAATTTCGGAATATTTTTACATAGACAAAGAAGAAGCTTATTATGGCATTTTGCCTACGGCTACGCAATACGCCAGAAATTCGATTTTTGCGGGTATGCACCCTTCCGAAATCCAAAAACGCTACCCGAAATATTGGTTTAATGACGAAGATGAAGGCGGAAAAAACCTGCATGAAGCCGATTTTTTGGCAGAGCAAATTACCCGTAACAAGTTCAATATCAAGTCGAGCTACCACAAAATCATTACAAATGAAGATGGAAAATTGATAAATGACAATGTGAATAATTTGTTTCGCAACAAGTTCAATGCCATTGTTTACAACTTCATAGACATGCTTTCGCACTCTCGTACAGAGTCCAATATCATTCGCGAACTTGCGCCAAATGAGGCGGCGTATCGTTCTATTTCCAAATCTTGGTTGGAACATTCTCCCTTTTTGGCAATGTTAAAAAAGTTGGCAGAAAAAAATGTAAAGGTCATTATTTCTACCGACCATGGAACCGTAAGGGTGAAAAAGCCGATAAAAATCGTGGGCGACAAAAATACAACGACGAATCTACGTTATAAACAAGGCAAATCTTTGAGTTATGATGAGCGAGATAGGTTGCTGTTTTCCATTCGCAAGCCCGAAGATGCGTTTTTGCCCAAGTCGCATGTGAGTTCTACCTACGTGTTCACGATGGAAGATGCGTTTTTTGCCTATCCCAACAACTACAATTATTATGTAGGCTATTATAAAGACACGTTTCAACATGGCGGAATCTCTATGGACGAGATGATGATTCCTGTGATAGAGCTTACGCCGAAGGGGAGATAAGGAGGGGGTTATAAAAAATAATTTCTATGCAGCATCATATCATCACAGAGCTTTTGCAAGAGCGCAATGCCTACGAAATCTTGCAACTCGCCCAACAAAAACTTGCCGAAGAAGCCGAAAGAAGGCTTCTGTTTTACAATGAAATAACAGAGCAAGAAAAAGCCGAGTTTATTATGGGCGAAATCATTGTGCATTCGCCTGTCAGGATTGAACATAATGAGGCTACGGGCTTGTTATACAACCTGTTAAGTACTTATGTCCGAATCCATAAGCTCGGAAAAACAGGGATAGAAAAAATCCTTATTCGCCTTACCAGAAACGATTATGAGCCAGATATTTGTTTTTTTGGCAAAGAAAAAGCAGCTAATATTAAGCCTAAACAGACGATTTTTCCTGCCCCCGATTTTGTGGTAGAAGTACTTTCTGACAGTACGGAAAAACGCGATAAAGGCATAAAGTTCTTAGATTATGCTGCCCATCAAGTCCAAGAATATTGGATAATTGACGCAGAAGAAGGCTTTGTAGAACAGTATATTCTGACAAATGGAGAATATGTTTTATATGAAAAAAAGCATGATGGCGAAATAGAAAGTATTGTAATTGAGGGTTTTAAGATACCTGTAAAAGCTATTTTTGATGAGGAGGTGAATACGGAGACATTGGGAAAATTGTTTCTATAACTTCTCTATAATGAAAAATAAATAACATAACAATGTATTGGTAGGGTGGCGCAGCTTTAAAAGGTGCCGCCACTCTACTAAACGTATTTTTCGAAAACAAATATTTGCCCACACTTATCTGCTTTTTTTACACGTTTGCATACAATCTTGCCGCATTTATTTTTTTTTGAACCACAAAGCCCTTAACTTGCGTATAAATCCATAAATGATTCATCTGCGACTTCCGTTTTTTAGGTAAAAACATCTGCAAACCAACATATATTTTTTTTCCAAATATGAAAACGACATATTTACTTTCATTTCTGTTTGTCTGTGCTATTTCTGCTCAAGCACAGCTCATCATTGGTGGCACAGCCGTTACGCCGATTCCTTCCGAAAACAATGGCGGCAAAGGCGGACTACAAACCGTTGAGCCTGTGGCAAATGCAGGAGGCTCGACCACAAAGGGCAATACGACTCCACTTTCTACCCTTCCTACTTCTACCAAGGGACAAACAAGCCCTGTTTCTACGCCGGGACTTACTACTTTAGAAAATGGCGGAGGAAAAGGAAATACCAATACTTCGCCTATAACACCGCCCAAACCTGTGATGGTTACGATTCCGGGCGGAGATGGCAAACCCGTTGAAACACAGCCTGTTGTAACGCACAATGCGGCAGGAAATGCTTCTAC
>JAYUZN010000415.1:0-2312 GCA_043751755.1 Bacteroidota bacterium
TTTGTTTGGCACAACGATTTCCTACCAATATAATTCGTACAAAATCCGAGACCAAAAGGAGGCAGAACTTTTGAAAAGCAAAAACCCTTTCGCCCTTGCAGTTTTGGCGAATTTGTATGTTATCAAGACGAGCCAAAAATATGACAAACGGTTGATTCAGAAAGAAAAATTGTTTGAAATTGCAAGAAATTTGGGGTATGATGAGCAAAAGTTGATAAGATTGCTTATCTTTGTACGGAATTTGATGGTTTTACCAGAAGATTTAGAAGTTCAATTTGCATCACATATTAAAAGTACACTTCAAAACGAAAATACTATGTTAGTAAACGAAGGAGATAAAAGATTATTTGAAGCCATGTGTGTGGCTATTTGTGGTGAAACACCTCAACAGATGGCGGAACGTATTGCAGAAGATATAGCGATACAGCGCAAAATGTCTGTGAAGCAACGTTCTATAATTCGATATTATGAAAAAAAGAAGCTTGAGGGCTTGGCTGAATTTTGCGAAGTTATAGAAGTAGATTACCTTTTTGCAGAAGCCACTATAACGGAATATTTGAATGAAAAAAATAAGGCATAGAACAAAGGTGCTAATGACAAGTGGGCGAATCGAACCTCAAAGCCACTGCACCGCCCACCTGCATTAGCACTTTTCGTTCTTGGCAACTCAAAGATAAAACCACTGTTCAATTTATTTTTTATGAAATATAAACTTAGCGAAACCACATTTGAGGCAAAAGTAGAAATACAGCCCAATTCAGGCATCTATAAAATGATAGCCTTAGACACGATATTTGCAAGAATATCAGGGTAAATTTGGAGAAATACCGCCATTAAATAGGCAATCAAGTTAAAAATTAAAAAACATTTGGATTTTGTTTGGAAAAGGCGTAATTTTGTACTCGTAAATTTTAATAAAATTACTTATGTTGGCATATTCAATCTATTCGAGGATTAATTTACTACCTCCTAACAAGATAGGAGAACTTTTGGATTTTATTGAGTTTTTACTCAATAAGGAGTTTGTAAATAAAGACGTTCAACCTACAAGGAAAAAACCCAAATTTGGTTGTGCAAAGGGTAAATTTATCCTGTCTGCTGATTTTGATGAGCCATTAGCGGATTTTAACGAATATATGCCATGAATATTTTATTGGATACAAATGCGTTTATCTGGTTTTTGGAAGGAAGCGAAAAGTTGAGTAAGAAAGCGAAAAAAGCGATTGAAGCCGATGAAAATATTTGCCATGTCAGTATTGCAAGCTTTTGGGAGATGGCGGTAAAAATAAGTGTTGGAAAACTTGATATGGCTATTTCATTTGAAGACCTAAATTTACTTGCATGGGATAATGGTATAGAAATATTGCCTATACAATTTGCACATACAAAAATAGTTTCTCAACTGCCTTTTCATCATAAAGACCCATTTGATAGGATAATTATTGCGCAAAGTATGGTGGAAAATATGCCTGTTTTGACATCTGATAGTTGTTTTAAATACTATACAAACAATTTAATTTGGTAGTATAAAAATGCCAAGAACATAAGGGCTGCTGACAAGCGGGGCGAACCCAAGCTCAAGGCAAATGCTCCACCCCGCCTTCAAGCAGCCCCAGTCGTTATCAGACATTTGAATAAATCTCGCCTAATCTCATTCCTAATGCCCTATCAAAATCGTATAATGCAATTTTTAATCGTTCAAGATAGAAAAGGAATTCTTGTACATTGTATCTTTCTTCCCCTACATTTGCGATTGGTTCAAAGGTTTCGTATAGCACTCCCCTTGCTTCCATTTTTATAGACTTAATAATATCAGCCTCCTCATTTGGGAAAATGAAATTATGGGTAGAAATGCACCCATGTTCCGAAGGAATAAAACGAGTATCTCCCCTACTATCTTTCCCTAAAATAACTAATCTACATAAGTCTCCTGCTGCCATTCGTGCCTTTTCAATTTCATTGCAAGCAGTCTGCAATCGTGCTGAATTGTAGCGGTAGGTAATTTGGTTATTTACATCAACCCTTAATGCTTTGCACTCTTTGAGTTGTCGTTCAAGTTTGTGGGATAGAACTACCCATTGTTTTAGTTTTTCTAACATAAAATAAAAAAATAATAGTTCTGATAATATTGGAGTTGCCGCCAATTTTTAAAAAAAACAGTCGGCAACTCCCCAGCCATTACCTTCCATTGGGTTAAAGCTGCACTTGTCAAGCCTTGCGTTTATGGAAATTCTTGGGAAAAAAGTTTTTGCTACGTTATCACTTCGCAAAAGCCTTTTTCCCAAGAATTTCGTAGAAAAAAGGATTACTTG
>JAYUZN010000416.1:0-7558 GCA_043751755.1 Bacteroidota bacterium
CACTAAGAATCACTAAGCAATATGGTGAAAGAAGACATCTAAGCCACGCTTTTTCTTTCTTAGTTTACTTCGTGCCTTAGTGGTAAATGATAATTTTATCCTTTTGGTGTTCCTTAACTTAAAAGAAAAGGTGTTTTCCATAAAAAAATCTGTGAGAATCTGCGTGAAATAGTGAAATTATCACTTCTTTTGCAAGTCTTTTGCACTCATGCGCTGCCCGTCTTCGTTCTCATTTTTTTGTCTGCGTTCCAACAAATAGACCCGCAAATTGAGGTACTTTTTAGGGTTTTTCTTTACCTCATCTAACAAAGCACTCAAGCCTTTTACCGTTTCGCTTGCAGAAGCAAGGGTATGGTTTGCATTTGCTACAGTACTATCCAACTTTTGATACAAACCCTTGTCTTTCAGCAACATACCTGCCGTACCTTCGCCTCTTTCCAAAGAAGCCGTAAGTTTTTTCACATTGTCCAAAGTTCCTTGCGCTTGTGCAATCGTTTGACGAAGGTCTCCTGCTACCAAAGAAAGGGAATCGGAAACATTTTTAACATTTAACATACTTGAATTTACATTTCCCAAAATGCCATTTATTCCCCCATTTTGACTTTCAATGTTTTGGACTACATTTGTCGCAGAAGTCGTGAGCTCATTCACATTGCCCACCACTTTATTTACAGACAACAAAATTACCTCTAAATCTTTTTCTAACCTTGCAGAAAGGCTTTGAATATTTATCGTAACGGCATTTACATTTGCCAAGATTTTTTCTATATCTTTCGTTCCCGAAGTATCTACCCAATGCACAATTTTGCCAATCTGCGCTGTGAGCAGCTCAATATTTTTCTCAATCGGCTTTACGCCGTCCGTCAAAGAGCCAAATTTGTCCATCAAACCGCCCTCCAATTCGCCCACAATTTTCTCCTCATCTTTCAAATATTCGATTCTTTTGCCTTTCTGAATCCGAATCATAGGACTTCCCATGATGCCATTTGTATAAATTATCGCCTTAGAATCCACAGGAATCCTATAGCCTTGGTCAAAAGTCATTTCTACAGAAATCCGTTCCGTAGTCGGGTCCATATCCGCCTTTGTAACCTTGCCCACAATGAAACCATTGTACTCTACCTGCGCACCTCTTGTAAGCCCGCCCGCATGTTCAAAGTCCGAATGTAACGACAAAGGATTGCCAAATAGACGGGAGCCGCGCAGATAATTCAGTCCAAAAATGAGGGCAATAAGGGTAACAATCCCGATAAGACCTACTTTTAGTTCATTGCTAATACGTAAATTCATGTTTAGATTTGGCTATAAAAAGATTAATCGACCTACAAAAATAGGCTTTTTATTTGAGATAACAAGAAATTTGATTATTTTTGCCCTAATATTTTAGACATCAAGATGCTAACAGAACAATTTTACGACCTATTAGACCAAGAACTGCAAGCTATTATTGCCGAAAATCAGCAATATATGCAAACCAAGAAACTCACTCAACCCGAACAACAAAAAAGTCATGCTTTGTTGATTTGGTTTTTACAATTTTATTCGCCTAACAAAGTTAGGTATCAAAATGTGATAACAGAGGGCTATGATGATAGTTCTTGTGATATTATTTTTTCTACCCAAAATGATACAGAAGAAATATTTTATGTAATTCAAGCTAAATGGAATAAAAAACCTCAAATAAAGTCCAATCAGCAAGAACCGAAAATAGACGCAGATGAAGTAAAAAAAGCCATAGTTGATTTTCAATCTGTGTTGCAAAGCGAAAAAAAAGCAGGAAAAAATGAACGTTTTAACGAGAAATTGGCAGAATTACAAGCGCATTTAAAGAAAGATAATGGAAAAGTGAAATTTATATTTCTGGGTTTATTGGGTCATAATGAAGCCCTTACAGAACCTCTTGCCAATTTTGAAAAAAGATATGCCGAAAATATAAAATTAGAAATCATTGATATTGACAGGTTAAAAAGGGATTATATAGAATTTCGATACAAAGAAATCAAGGCAAAAAACCCACTTCAATACGAATATTATCAGCCCGAAACCAGCAGAATTACGATTCCCATTGAGCGGATTCCAGACGCTTTGGGCAAAGGCGACCATTTGAAAATATCGAGACCTTATGAGGCATATATTTTTATCGTAAAGCCCAAAACGATTTATGATTTATTTGAGAAATATGAGTTCTCCTTGTTTTTTAGCAATATCAGAAATCCCTTGCCACAATCGAATTATAATGCAGCGATTGTAGATACGCTAAAAAATAAACCCGACATGTTTTGGTATTTTAACAATGGGATAACAGCTATTAGTAATCTCATTTACCCTTTTGGCGTACATAGCGAGCAAATTGCGGTGTCTGGACTGCAAATTATAAATGGTGCGCAAACGGTTTATTCCATTTATGCTGCCTACAAAGCCGCAAATGGAGAACAAAGAGAGATTATAAATGGGAATACAAACATCACTTTTCGCATCCTTGTATCTGCTAACAAAGAAATGAATCTGCAAATAACACGCTACACAAATGCACAAAACCCTGTAGAAGAACGAGATTTTTGGGCAAATGAGCCTGTACAAATTTGCTTGCAAGAGGAGTCTTTTCGCACAAAATATTGGTATGAAAAACGACGAGGCGAGTTTCGGAATGTGCCAAAGGGGGTGAAGGTATTGGAAAATGGAGAATTAGGGTGGCTATTTTGGGAGTTAGAAAACCCATTATTAAATAAGAACACTTTTCGTAGAAATGAGAAAGATAATATATTTATTTCAGAAAATAATAATAATAAAGGGTTATATGAAACCATTTTTCAACATAAAAACATGAATTTTGAAATGCTGCTTTCGACTTATCTGTTGAGAGAAATTTACACTAAATATCTTAATGCTAATGCAGATTTAGGCGGCTACTACGAAAGCTTTAATGCGCTCCATTTTGCTTTATCAAAAGTAGCAATAGAAAAGTATATTAAACTAAAACATGGAAATGAGGTAAATATAAATAGAATGTTAAAAAAATTATGCGAAGAAGAAAATGAAATTCTTATCAAACTATTTATTTTTGCAGAGAGTCTATTTTCTATGCCATTATTTGATAATTCCGATAAAGAGTATCTTTCTGTTAAAAAAGCTTTTGAATCCATGCCTTTTTCTATAGAAGAAATAGAAAAAATAGATATATCAACCTACCATAGACCTTCAAGCTAAGTACTTGCTATGCTACAAAATGGTAAACATTTCGTAATTTTGTCTTTCATAAACGTTTTTTTCTTACAATAATAATATGACACAAACCGAAATAATCGCATTACATAACGAAATCTTTGATTTTCTGTATCAAAAATACCTTGATGAGAAAGAGGTGGGTAGGGAGTTTTATTTTTTTCTATCAGCCGAAAAAGACTTTATAATTGCCTCTTTTTGGGATACACGTGAGGCTTATCTTAATTTTGACTTGGTAATAGATACGAAAACGTCTTTTGTTTATCTTGTTGCAAGTGGAAATAATCGGGTAATGGTAGCTGATGATGACAATGAATTCAAAGAAAGAGTAAAGAAGATAGAACAACTCAAAACAAAGATAAATCAAGCAATCGGGGAAATTGTGGCAGGAGAAACTTATGATAAACGGTTTTTACCTATGCGTTCCCTCATAACAGAAGTTTCATTAGATAAGGCAATGCAAAAATATGACAGTTCAGACCTTATTGAGAACCTCATTCATTTTTTAGAAAAAGATAAACCATTGATTGATAATTATTTGAAAGAGAATAACTATAATTGGTTTTGGAAGGAAAGGATTTTTGCGAACTACGTTAAAAAGGTAAGACAAACCCAAGCAGATAGCAGAAAGAAAACCTATATTCAAGGCTTGCCGATTTGCCTAAGAAGCTTATCGGTCAAAAACTACAAGGACAAGGCTATTCAAGACCTTGAAATAGAAGATGTACCTTCAAATACTCGTTGGGTTTTCCTTACTGGCGAAAATGGCATTGGTAAAACCCTTGTGTTAGAAGCAATAGCATTAGGCTTGAAAGCGGCAGATTGGGAGAAAGGCAGCAAAGAAAGAGATAAATGTATGATAGAAGCCCAATATCAAACCCCTTTGTTATCAGTAGTTTGCGCCTTAAACCAGCAAATTATTCCTAATCTCTATATAAGCCCTCCAAGCGATATTCCGGTTGTGGCATATAGTTGTAATCGTTTGAACGAAGTAGAAAATACGATTTCAACTATGGCAATAGGGCATTTATTCGGTAAAACAAGCCTCATAAATGTGGATAATTGGCTCACAACGCTCCTCAAAAAGATAGACTCTGAAGAAAATAGAAAACGGCAAGGAATTGAGATAGACGAAACGCAACTTAGCAAAGACCAAAACACTTTTCAGGCATTATTAACTACTTTCAAAAAGATTTTTAGGATATATGATATTGTGTTACATTCAGAAAAAGAGTCTGTTTTGTATAAAGAACAAGATGAACAGGGCGAAATAATTTCAGCAGTACCTTTTTCTCAATTATCCGCAGGATATAGGAGTTTGTTGAGCTTAATGTCAGACATGATTGTGCGTTTATCCCATGAAAGAATGCCAGAAATACTTGATAATTATTTTATTAAAGACCCAAAAGAACTTATAGGGATTGTGATAATAGATGAATTTGAAAATCATTTACATGCCAAATTGCAGCGCAAATTGGTGGAAATCATGACAAATCTTTTCCCAAAAGTGCAGTTTATTGTTTCTACGCATAGCCCAATTCCACTCTTAGGTGCGCCAAAGGAAAGTGTTATTTTGCATGTAGAGCGGTCGAAAGAGGAGGGGATTACCCTAAAAAGATTAGATGACATTATTCCCTTCAAAGATTTATTGCCTAATGCAATTTTATCTTCCCCTATTTTTGGGCTATACAATTTGATACCTAATGATAGAGATACGGATAAACTTCTCGCAAATCCCAATGATTATCAAGAAGTATTTTTTGAAGAAATGCTGAATGAAAAACTCCGTAAATTCAGAGAAGAAAGTGATTTTGATTTTGAAAAATTTAAAAAGGCATAAATTATGAGAAAAATAAATAAAGATTTTGATACAATTCCTAATGTATTGATAGAAAAGGGAACTTCTGAAAAAAAAGGAAGCCTTTTGCAAATTCAAGATGCCATAAGCAGGCAAAAAGGAAATAAATACAGTTCTTACCAAAATGTATATAAAAAGTTAAAAACGCTTTATCATAATAAATGTGCTTATTGTGAGGAAAAAGTAATCAAAGAAAATGAATTGCAAAATGGCGAAGTTTCGGAAAGGAAAAAAGATGCTACGATCGACCACTATCGCCCCAAAGATGCGGGTTATTATTGGTTAGGAAATGAGTGGACAAATTTGCTATTTGCTTGTGCCACTTGTAATGAAGCTATTAAGAAAAAGCAATTTCCGATAAACGCTAACAAAGCGATTCTACCTACAAATGTTCAGCTTTTTGACGTAAATAATGTGTTTGACAGAACGCATTTTCGTGCAGATAAGGTCTTCTTACTTGCTGAAGAACCGTTGTTATTGCACCCAGAAATAGATACTCCGAAGGAACATCTCACTTTTGATAGCTGGGGAAGAATCAAAGCTTTGACAGAAAGAGGGGAAAAAACAATCCAAGTGTTGAAATTGCAGAGATTTGATGATGACAGAAATGCGATAATAGGAAAAATTATTGTGTTGATAAAATTACTACATAAGGAGCTTTTTAGCAAAGAAATTGAGATTGATAAATATAACAAAGATTTGCAAAAATTATGTTGCACCAAAATATTTTTTTTACAATCTGTTGAAAAAGAATTTTCTTTTTGGTATCAATATTTATCAGAAAATTTTGAGGCTTGTATTCTGAACCTATTAGAAAATGAATATGATTTTTCTTCACAAGAAATTGTCCACATAAAAGCTATTTTTGAAGAATGTAAAGAAACTATAACGGCTAAACTCTCTCATTATGACTAATATACACCAATTAGACAAAGAAATATTCGACTTTCTCTACAACTATCACCTTTCTGAAAAAGCAGCAAGGAGGGAGTTTTATTTTGATATAAGGGCAATACTTATCCCAAAATGGGGTGAAAAAGACGAGTTTTATTGGCTTGATTATCTTGGAATGAATTCATTACGCTTTTCTTTTTGGGACAAAAATGACGATTATCGGGCGCATTTAGAAATCAAAAAAGAAGATTACTACAATGTAAAAGGCTATTTATCAGCATCCTGTAGTATCGATACTCCTGATAAACCTATAAATGAGGCTTTCAAAAACGTGGTAAAGGCTTTATGCAACGAGCCGGAGTGGGTAAAGGTGTCGAGTAACTGGGGTAGCTGGGGTAGCACTGAACATTTGAGCTGTCAGAAATATTATGATAACATCGATATCACTACTTTCTTAACTAATTTTCTCAAAAACGACAAAAAAATAATAGATGAACTTTTTTTAGTAGAAAAAGAAGATGCTGAAAAGCTATTATTTCCTATTCCTAAAACTACTTTTGAAACCAACCTTTTTAGAGGTCATTTTTTAACTTCAAGCCCCAAAGAAGAAACATCAAACTTGCCTACACGTCTTGTAAAATTGTGGGTGAAAAACTTTAAAGGCATTAAAGCGGCAAAAATAGAAAATATCCCTGCAAATACACAATGGATATTTCTTACAGGCGAAAATGGAATCGGAAAAACCGTTCTGTTACAAGCGATAGCATACGGTTTATTTGGTTTTAGCGAAGTTACAGATGGCGAAAAAAACAGATTTAACCAAGAAAATACGGATATATTGATTGTTAAATGTATAAAAGATAAATATGAATATATTTATTTTAATACCTTTGGGCAAAGAACTATTCCCATTAACATTGCCATGTTTGGGGCATCTCGTTTAGAAAATACAACAAATGGCAAAGTCCAAGACAAAACCGCACATCTTTTCGAAAAAAGCACACAATTACGAAATATTGATAATTTCCTTTTTCAAATAGCTATCAATACTTTGCGGCAGAATCAATATGAATTATTGAAAAATATATTGTGTAATATCCTGAATTTGAAGGATATAGATATTGATAGAAAAGAAAATAGAACCCTTTATTTTGAACAAGAATCCGATAAACCTGTTTTCTTTTCGCAACTTTCGGCGGGCTACAAAAATCTTATCAATTTAATTGGAAATATAATTGTGGAACTTTCTACCTCTCATCTTGACATTCAAGCCGCGCAAGACCTCACAGGAATTGTCATCATAGACGAAATTGAAGCGCACCTCCACCCCAAAATGCAGCGTTTTTTGGTCGAAAAACTCACAGAACTTTTCCCAAAAGTGCAGTTTATTGTTTCTACGCATAGCCCGATTCCGCTGCTCAGTGCGCCGAAGGAGAGTGTTATCTTCCATGTAGATAGAACAAAAGAGGCAGGAATAACCGTAGAAAGATTGCCCGAAGCCGTTGGCAAAAGTATAGATTATATGATGGCAAATGTGTTTGAAACGCCTGAAAAATATGAGGCGAAACGCAAAGTAACTTAGAC
>JAYUZN010000417.1:0-12727 GCA_043751755.1 Bacteroidota bacterium
CCGCAGTTTGTGCGTGTAGCGAAGTAGAAAGGACGAAAATTGTGAGGAAAGAAAGAAAAATACGTTTCATATTTTGTTGTAATTGTTGAGACTTTCGCAGATAAATGTCCGTTTTTAGTCGAAAAGTAAACAGAAATGTTACAGACTTTTTTTACCGCAAAGAACGCAAAGGAGAAAGAAAGCTACCATTATCTCAAAAAAAAATCTTACTTTTGCACGCAGATTTTCGCAGATGAAAGCAGATAGCGCAGATGTATGGCTTTTCATTTCTCATTTCTCATTTTTCATTTTTCATTTTTCATTTCTCATTTCTCATTTCTCATTTCCATCATGCGTACCCAAGCCATTATCACATTAGAGCAGTTTATCATAGAAAAGGAAAAAAATAATCCTCAAGCTACAGGTAGCCTTTCGCAAATCATTCGCGACCTTGTGCTTGCCACCCGTATCATCAATCGCGAAGTGAACAAAGCGGGATTGGTGGACATTATTGGGGCAATTGGCGGCACGAATATTCAGGGCGAAGAGGTGCAAAAGTTAGATGTTTATGCCGAAAAACAGGTAATAGATGCCTTGAGCAGAGGGGGCGAAACCTTTGCTGTAGGCTCCGAAGAGTCGGACGAAATGCTGATATTGAATGAGACAGGCAAGTACATTGTGATGATTGACCCCTTGGACGGCTCGTCTAATATTGATGTAAATGTGTCTATTGGGACTATTTTTTCGGTATATCATCGCAAATCTGCGGAAGGAGAGGCGTTGCAAGAGAGCGATTATTTGCAAAAAGGGAGACATCAAGTAGCAGCAGGCTATTTTTTGTATGGAACAAGCACTATGTTGGTTTATACAACCGGAAATGGCGTAAATGGCTTCACCCTTGACCCTTCGATTGGGGAGTTTTTGCTGTCGCATAGAGATATTCAATATCCGCCAAAATGCAATATTTACTCGATAAATGAGGGCAATTATCGCAAATTGTTTGAAGGCGTAAAACAATATCTTCGCTTTATAAAAACTTCAAATGAAGTGAAAAAGCCTTATACTTTGCGCTATGTGGGTTCGCTTGTGGCAGATTTTCACCGCAATTTGCTCAAAGGGGGCATTTATTTATATCCCGGCACAACGGACAAGCCACAGGGAAAATTGCGGCTGATGTATGAAGGCAATCCTATGGCAATGTTGGCGGAACAAGCAGGTGGAATGGCTACAAATGGCTATTCTGATGTACTTGATACAGACCCGACAGAATTGCATCAGCGCACGCCTTTGTTTTTGGGCAGCAAAGATGAAGTTACTATGATTCAGGAGTTTATAAAAGTATATGACCAGATTTCTAATTTGGTACTCAATGGCAGGAAGGAATAGGTCGTTTTAGCACGCAGATTTTCGCAGATGAAAGCAGATAAGGAACAAAAATTAAATAACTTCCCATTTTTCTCACCACTAAGGCACGAAGAAACACGAAGCTATAGGGTAAAAGAAGACAACTAAGCCACACTTTTTCTTTCTTAGTTTCCTTTGTGTCTTAGTGGTAAATTAGGATTTTATTCTTTTCGTGTTCCTAACGCAGATGTAGGAAGGAATTGGCTTTCTCATTTCTCATTTCTCATTTCTCATTTCTCATTTTCTTATGAAATACATTTTATTTTTTTCGCTTTTATTTCCTTTGTGTTTGTTGGCTCAAAGTAGCGCGAAAGCCCTCCATGCTCGGCAGGTGAAGTCGGTGTATATGAGCATTGAGGACAAGGAAAAAGACAAAAATAATCAGCGCACTTTTACCCGTTATGATGCTAAAGGCAATGTAACAGAGTGGGTAGAGTTTGACAAAGATAGCCTTCCGAGCAAATGGCAGCAATTTTCCTATACTAAAGAAGGAGAGGTTTTGACCGAAAAATCTTTGTCTGCCAAAGGCACGCTCAAAAAAATGACGGTCTATGAATACAATCATTTAGGGCAATGTGTAAGCGAAAATACTACAGATGAAAACGGAAAACTAAAATCTAACAACGCCATTTCCTACAATGGTATGGGCGACAAAACCCAAGAAATCCTCACAGACGAAAATGGAAAGGTAAGCGAAACCAAAGTCTATGAATATGATAACAAGGGCTTGCTTACCTCGCGTAAAGTCTTGAATACCAAGGGAGAAGTCGTTATCACCAAAAAATATGTGTATGAATATTAAGCTCTCTATTTGCGAAAATCTGCGGGAAATTGCGAGAAATTGCCTTTTTTTAGCCTTATTTTTTAGCACCGTTTTCGCTCAAGACCAGCAAGATTTTGGCATTATTTCGCAACTCAATATCCAAAAACGTTTTGCCAATGGCTTCGGTATTTCGGGGGCAATGCGCACACAATGGAGCAATAATGCCAGCGAATTTTCACGCATTTTTGGCGACTTAGGGGCTTTTTATGACCTCAATCAAAAATGGCAAATTGGGGCAGGTTTCCGTTTTATCGAAAATAAAAAAATAAATAATCTTTTTGAAGATGAATCACGTTTTTATGCCGATATTTCCTATTCCACAGACCTCACAGACCATATTTCACTCTCTTTGCGCAGCAAAATCCAAAGGAGTTATTTCAATTTGGATAGAAAAGAAGTAACAGCTCCCACAGATACTCGTTGGCGGAATCGGGCGCAAATAAGCTATCAATGGAATTGGTATTCAAGCACTTACGTTTCTGCGGAGCTTTTTACGCCCTTAGACAAAACCCTTCGCTACCCTTTCAATCAGTTGCGGACTTATATAGGCTATCAGTATCGAATTACGAGAAATCATAAAATTGGGGTTTATTATCGCTATCAAAAGCCTTTGTGGGAGCATCCTGCTATCACAAGGCATATTTTGGGGCTGGAATATGCGCTGAAATTGTAGAAAAAATATTAATCTATGTCTATTTCCGAAAAATTACAATCTGTCATCAGAAATGTCCCTGATTTTCCCATAAAAGGCGTAAATTTCAAAGACATTTCCACTATTTTTTTGCATCATGAAATTGTAGCCGAAAGTGCTGCCATGTTATCTGCGCATTGGGCAGGCAAAGGAGCGACCAAAATTCTGGCAATAGACAGCAGAGGTTTCCTGTTTGCCCCACAAATGGCATGTAGTCTTAAGGTAGCTTTGGTTTTGGTGCGCAAAAAAGGAAAGATTCCGCCCCCAACTATTGCGCGCTCTTATGAGTTAGAGTATGGAAATGCTACGATTGAGGTCTATGCGGAGGCGATTCAAGCGGGGGATAAAGTCATCATTCATGACGATTTGTTGGCTACAGGCGGCACAGCTCTTGCGGCTGCACAATTAGCACAACAACTTGGTGCAGAAGTCATTGGCTTTAGTTTTTTGATTGAATTGGATTTTTTGGGTGGAAAAGAGAAATTAAAAACGATTTCAGCGGATATTCATACGATTGTGAATTATATATAGCCACTTCGAGGGTCTGCGACCACTCGAAGGGCTGAAAAACTAAATCTGTTCTATTTGAGCTACTTCCAGGGGCTGCGACCACTCGAAGGGCTGAAAAAACTAAATCTGTTTGGGTAAGCAACCCTTCGAGTGGCTGATAAGCCCTCGAAGTGGTTGCACTAACTAATAACTGTAATGCTTACATTTCAACAAACTGAAAATCAGCAACATATCGCTGACATGATTCGCCGCTGGGGAGCAGAAAAGCTTACCCCTGAAATTGTGCTTCATTATGACGAAACACAAGAATTTCCGATTGACATCTTCCGACAATTGGGAGAAATGGGCTTAATGGGAATCCTTGTACCCGAAGAATATGGCGGTTCAGGCTTCGGTTATTTTGAATATATAACTGCTATTTTAGAAGTTGCTAAGTTTTGTGGCGGCATTGGACTTTCCCTTGCAGCCCATAACTCCTTGTGTACCAATCATATCCTAAAATTTGGAAATGAAGAACAAAAACGCAAATACCTCCCCAAACTCGCTTCTGGCGAATGGATTGGTGCATGGGGCTTGACTGAGCCGAACACAGGTTCTGATGCAGGAAATATGAAAACAGTTGCCATTCCTGACCCATACGACGCAGATTATTATATTATAAACGGGACTAAAAACTTTATAACACATGGAAAATCGGGCAGTGTCGCCGTTGTTATGACCCGCACAGGAGAGGCACGCACGCCCAATAATTCTACAGCTTTTGTGTTAGAAAAAGGAATGCCTGGTTTTTTTGCAGGAAAAAAAGAAAATAAATTGGGCATGAGAGCTTCTGAAACCACAGAACTCATTTTTCAAGACGTAAGGGTTCACAAATCGCAGATTTTGGGGCAGATAGGAGACGGTTTTCATCAAGCCATGAAAGTCTTAGACGGCGGACGTATTTCTATAGCTGCCCTTTCGCTTGGCATTGCGCATGGAGCTTTGAACGCTTCTATCGCTTATTCTAAAGAAAGGGAGCAATTTGGGCAGTCCATTAGTAAATTTCAAGGGATTGCCTTCAAATTAGCAGATATGAAAATGCGCCTCTCAGCTTCCGAAATCTTGACCTATCGCGCAGCAGACTTGATAATGAAGGGTTTACCTGTAACAGAAGCCTCCGCTATGGCAAAACTTCATGCAAGTGAAGCCTGTGTAGCCTTGTCAAATGAGGCAGTTCAAATCTTTGGCGGCTATGGCTATGTCAAAGATTTTCCTGTAGAAAAATACTATAGAGATTCCAAACTTTGCACAATAGGCGAAGGAACTTCGGAAATACAAAAAGTGGTTATCGCCCGTAATGTACTGAAAGATAGGAAGTTGTAATCGTACCGTACCTGCCATTTTTTAAATGGCAGAAATAAATGCAGACTTACTAAACCTTCGAGGTTTAGTAAGTCTGTGCAGGAAAATTTACCCCGTTTGCCGTCTAAAAAACCCCTCAACTTAACAGGGGATTATCTGTGTTCCCTACAAAACGTTTATCATTTTCTCCTGTCTTCAAAATATAGGTTTTGATGTCCCTTAAATCCTTCAAAATGAAGCTGTTATTTTTCCCAAACACAAAATCAAACCTTATTTCTGTAGTGTTATTAATATCGTTACGCCTGTTTTTGAAGTAATTAAAACTGTCTCCTGATGAGATTCTGAAATAATTGGTATAAATGCCTCTGTCATGCAAGCCTTCAAAATTCGGAATATGGACATCTGAAGCATAGCAAAAAACAGAAACATCAAAACGGATATTTTGCCATTTTTTAGCCAAAAAAGCTGCAATTATTTGTTGTTTTTCAACCAATTTATCTTTTTCTTCTACGATAAAAGTGAGATACATTTGCCTTTTTAGGGCAAGATTCCCGAACAGATTTTCCAGCAAAGGAAATAAATTATAGGCTAATTTTTGTGTGTCGGAAAGAATATATTTATCAAACACCACAACATGCGAAATAGGATGCGAAAATGCCTGTAATTTCTCCCAAGTATCAAATCTTCTATTTTCTGATATATCATTTGTTACTTTCAGTGAAAAATTATCTTCTCTTTCGCTATAAAACACCTTCCAAAATTCGGGTAAATGCGTGAGATTCAAGTATAAAAAACCAAATTCTTTTGCCATTTTTTTGCAATCCCAAAAATCTTTGTCTGTACAAAAAAGCTGAAAAGGCGAGCTTTTTTCGTAATATTCATTTTTCGTAATTTCGTTCATCACATCAGAAATCACTATTGTTTTCCGCAAACGTCCTTGCAACTGTATAAACCATTGATAACTCAACCCTATTTCAAGCCATTCATTTTCGGGAATATCTGTAATAAGTGTCGTGTTAGGGGCAATATATTTTCGCAAAAAACGCTCAAAATCCTCCCAAAAGACCTCTTCAGCCTTGTAATAACTATAAAATTGTACTACAAAAGCCTTGCAAATGATGATTTCCATGTTTTTTGAGTGCTTAATTAATCCGATTTTTGAGTTTTAACAATTCTATTTGCAAAGTCGTAGCTTCGTCAAAAAAACCTTCCCCAAATTCTTTGCTTAATCTGCCGTCAGGCAAAATAGCGATTTCTTCGATTTGATTTTTGCCTTTTGGAACGTACTTAGGCTCGTAGAAATAATAAATTTTCGGCTGCCCTTCTGAAAATATATTTTCGCTCCCTTCTTTCATAGATTTTGTGTTATTTGCTACTAAAATTTGCGTCCTACGAATCATATATTCGCTATGCGTTTCTATAACAAAGTGAAAACCAAAGCAGTTTGACGCATCTAACAATAAATCTATCAGTTTTGATTGAAATTTTGGGTGCAGATTTGCTTCAGGCTCTTCTATGAGAATGGTTCCATAAATCCTATCATTTGCATATACTGCCATTTGCAAAATTAAAGGCAATATTTGAGTATAACCAAATCCTAAATCTACCAAATCAAGTTCTACCCCGTCTCTTATAATTTTTACTTGTGTAGCTACCCCATTCAATCTTTCGAGGCGAAAATCCTCCCCTATCTGAAAGATTTTCAGCCATTTAATAATAAATGATTGAATGTCTTTGTCAAATGTTATTCGAGATATTTTTAACAACAATTCATTAAAACTTGTGCCTTGCGACTGATTGCTGTAAATTCTTTGTGAATTTGCTTTGAAACATTCTATATAGCCTAACGATAATTCGTTGGCAATCAATCCTTTTGCGCTTTCTATAAATTTTCTTAACAAATATTCTTTTGCATATCCATTTTTGGCAAAACGGATACCTGATGTTATTTCCGTGAGTGGTTTTGAGAGAATTGCAGAAAAAGTGGAAAGGTATTCTCTTGGTAAAATATCGGCAAATGTTTTGCTGCTATCAAATCGACTAAAACAACGATGAAGAAATGCCTGTATTATATCGTTCAAGGTTTCAAAGCGCAATTTATTTTTTATAAAAGCATATTCTTGTAAAGGGCTTGCATCTTTTTCCCATTCTTCTTTGAAAAATTCAAATTGGCACATATAATTTTCTATCAATTTATCCAATAACAAGGCATGTTCCTTGCTTCCTTCAAAAGCATTTATAAATAAAAAATCTGTATCCTTGTATCTTAACAAATGGCGAATATTTACATACATCTTATGTTTAGCAATAGGATTTTTTTCAATTTCTAAGAACTTTATGCCATCTTCCGACATACTATATTTTATCAGTTCTCCGATTTCCCCATGTTGTTTATAGGTTAAATGTAAGATTAATCCTTCATCAGATTTTGTTTCAAAATCATAAGGCTCAATGTTACGCGGATATAAATTGTTTTCCTCCTCTACCTTATCGTACCCTTCAATCGCAAACCTGTCACGATAAGATAGATAATCAAATTCTTCGCCAGAATCATAATTAGAAAATTCTATAGAAAACGAAATCTCATCATTTTTACTATTTCTATTTTTCACATATTGAAAATTGTCGAGATGATGCATATTCCCCGAAAAGTCCAACTCATTTAACTCATTGCGTTTCGCATTATCTGCCAATAATAACAAAGCTTTTATCAAGCTACTTTTGCCCGAATTGTTCGCACCTGTAAGGATTGTTATAGGTGCGAAATCGAACTTTGTCAGCTCGTCAAAGATGCGGAAATTCGCTAAACTGAGGCTTTTTATGACTGCCATAGAGAAATATTATGTTATGTTATATTGTTTTTGAAAAGACAAAGATAAGGGTTTTAATTCTATTTTCCAATTTCATTATACAAGACTTATGCACTTGCAGGCAGCATAATTTCTATTTTATATTCCTGCAACAAGATAGCAAGTTGTTTGAGAAAATCTAAACGCAATGCGTTAAAATTCTCAAGTGCGTTGAGGTCGGGCTGTGAAAAGCCTTTGTGAAAAGCAATGATTTGATTGGTGCGTTGAATTTGTTCTAAGGTAGCCTCAATTTCAATCCATTGATTATTAGGTTGTTGTATGTTCATCATTTTTGAAAAGACAAAGATAGGTGTTTTTTCGTTTTTGCACGCAGATTTTCGCAGATAAAAGCAGATTTCGCAGATATATAGTTTATATTTTGCATTCTCAATTCTCAATTCTCAATTCCCCCTCATGCTCTTTCTAATACCTTCAATTCTATCCCTACTATCACAATTACCCAAGGACTTAGCTTAGGAATTGCCTGAATTTCAGGGGTTTGAAGATAGCCTTTGAGCTGGGTTTTGGTATTTTCCACCAAAGTAGCGAGTTGTACAGCTTGTGATTTTGGGAGGTATTTCAGTTCAAATAAGTAATTTTGCGGCACTTCATAAGGCGGACGCTCTAAGAGCAAAATGTCTGTATATTTCTGCGAAACCTCCCTTTCACTGTCCAAATAATAGGAACGCCCCAAGGCTAAATAGGCGCAAAAAATAGATTTTACATATTTTTCGTCAAATCCTACCTTGTCTCTGTTCGACAAACCCGCCAAAGTAAGTTCTACCCATTTGAGCAAATAACGGGGATTATCCTCAAAAATCATCTTTTCATAATCCGTTTTGATGTCTGCAATGTCCACATGAATATTTGCCTGTCGCATCAGCACATCTGCGAAGTAGTTGAAATACAAGCCTTTAATGACCAAATTAGGGATTTTGAACATATCTCTTTCCAAGCCGCCTTTTGCCAAAGTCAACATTCCCAAATAAAATAACATGCTAATCAAGTCTTCTTGCCCGAAGGTTTTATCAAAGCTAAATTGTTGTGTTATATTTGCTAAAACGTGTCCATTTTTCAATAATTCTCGCAGCATATCCCAATTATGCGTGCTTGAGCTTTCGATTTCAAACTGCTTACGGATTTTGTTATAGTCGCTTGCAATATTTACATCTATCCATTCCGCAGGGTATTTGCCAGCTATTGCATATTTGAAGGCAAAATACAAAGTCATGTTAGGATTGTACAAATGATTTTCGGCTTCTTTGTTAAAAATGTAGCCATCATACCATCTTCTTACGTCATCTAACAATGCAGGAATGTTTTTTTCGGGCAAATTCATTCCCTTCAAAATTGCCAAAACCTCTGCTTCTGTAAAGCCTAACATGTCATGAAATGCCACTTCTAAGCTGATATTTCGGGCAATATTAAAGCCGCTTGTCATAGAATCTAAGGTAATGGGTGAGACTCCCGTAGCAAAAAAAGCCCCAACAGTTCCGTCTCTCGTGCCTGTTTTGATGACTTCATAAAACTTTCTAACAAAGCCATTTTTGCTTACACTGTTCTTAAAACCTTGAAAATCAAATGCTAACAATTCATTTGCAAAATGGTCATATTCATCTATTAAGATATAGAGTTTTTCTTTTTTGGAGATAAAAACCCGCAACAACTCACTTAGCATATTTTCAGGAGAATCTGCTGCCTCAATTTTCTTGATTTGGCTTTTCGTAAAAAAAGATACATACTCTTCAAAAAATTCATAAATTCCTGCTTGTATCTTGGCAAAAAAGCCGTCATACGTACTTTTTTTCGTTTCTGTATTGATGCCACTACAGTCAAAAGTGAGTATCAAATAGGTATTCGCACGTTTTGTTGGATTTTTTCCAATTTCATATTTTCCGAAAATCTCCGCAAATTTTTCCTTATGCTGAATCCCGTAATAATAGGTCAAAATCGAAATCCAGAGCGATTTTCCGAATTTGCGTGGGCGCAAAAAGAAATGATATTTGGTTACTTGACTTTCTAACACAGCAATAAAGTGTGTTTTATCTACAAAATAATAATCTTCGGTGGAAAGCATCTCAAAATTGGAAATGCCGTAAGGAACTCGTATCATTTTTTGAGTAGTTTATTTTACGTAAATTTCACGCAGATTTTCGCAGATGACATGCTTTTATTTTTGACAAGATTTACAAGATAAACAAGATAGAAGATTAGATAGATTTCATTTCTCATTTATAGGACTTACGCATTTTGCCACGAATTACACTAATTAACAGCCCTAATTCGTGTTAATTCGTGCAATTCGTGGCGATAAAAACAGGCTTTGCGTAAGTCTTAATTTATTATTTTTCATTTCTCATTTTTCATTTTTCATTTATTATTTTCTTAAACATCTCATTTACAGCTTGTTGCATCTGTTTTGCTCTTGCTTCGTTATAAGTAGCAACCTGCATATTGCCTGTAGCTCCCGTTTTAGGAAGATTATCTACATTTGCAGCGAGTTGAAGGATTTTTTGCCTTTCTGGAGGCGAAAATTTGCTGAAAACTTTGCGCATAAGGGGGGCATATTCCACAAAAATCTCATTTGACAAAGTACGTAACCAGTTGTCTATTAAGGCTAAAATGGTATGATTCGTAATGAGAATCATGGCACTTCCTGACAAATAACCTTGCATCCACCTTACCGAAAACATAGGTTCATTTCCGCCAGACAAAGCCCGAGAAAGTTGCATTTCTGTATCGTCTTTGTTAAGTCGCTGATTGTCAAAGAGTAAACGACAAGAACCGCCCGACAATAAGCCGTCAATATGCGCAGTTGTCAAAATACTTTGAATGGCTACAAACCAATTTTGCGTTTGATGTTGCCAATTCAGGGTAACTATTGCCTGATTTGCCTTTTGCATACGCCCCCAAATATCATTCGCAGCATCTGCGTCAAGCGAGCTACAAACCGTTGGTAATGAGACACATATACGAGGAATAATTTCTTCTAATAAGTGATGGATAATATCTGCATCACTCTTTCGGAAATCAGCACCTGAATAACGGAGTCGTTCTACAAAATAGGGTAAAGTATCCATTAACACTAATATATCTTTGGAAACCGCAGCTATATCTTGTATTTTGTAAATAATAGGCGAAATAGCAGGATTAACAGCAGCATTGAAACATTCTTTCAACAATTTCACTAATTCCACCATGTCATTACTGTCATTTGCTCGACTTATTGCAAAATTAGTAACCGCATCTAACACAGTATTTCCCCACATACCCGCCTCTACCACATTTATCGCAAATTCAGGTTTCCATTCCAAGTCCCAAATTTCATGAGAAGAAAGTCTATCGTTGCTACTATTTCCTTCTTTGTATTTCCCCCATGTTATATTCAAAATATTAAGCCTATTTAATAAAATACTTCTGTTCAAATCAATCTCTATTCTTAACTCTAACGCTAATTTTTCTTTCTTTTCTGTTACCTTAAATTTTCCTTTCTTTTCTAATTTTTTTTGCGCTTTTTCCAAATCCAATTGAAACGGGTTATTTTTCAATTCTTTGGGAACATCTCCCATTTTATCTCCAATAACTAACTCTTTCTCAATGATTTTGATG
Source organism: Bacteroidota bacterium (assembly GCA_043751755.1). GTDB lineage: Bacteria > Bacteroidota > Bacteroidia > J057 > J057 > JAAFHL01. The sequence continues at coordinate 11,207 of JAYUZN010000417.1, forward strand.
GCATCACTATATCCTCCTCCAAAAATACTTGTCGCAGCTTCTAACATTTCGTCCATGCCTGCAAGGTGCAAGTCGCGCATAGTTGCCAAAGCTGTAGTAAGCCGAACGGCTTCTATAATGTGCGCCGAAGACGCATCTAAATCTTCTTTTCGCAACAAATGTGCTGCCCTTGTCATCCAAAAAGTGAGAATATCCTTGCGGGGTTTTTTATATAACATTTCATACCAAGCAGGCGAAACAATCCCTGCCCCATAACCTGATTGCGAAGAAAGCCTGTTATACGTCCAAGGAACCCATGCAGTTCCTATCGTTTTTATTTTGGGCAAGCCTTTGAGAAGTTGCGTATCTTCTTTTTCTGTTGTGTTATATGCAGAAAGAGCAGGCGTATGCCAAGCTCCACACACAATCGCAATCTGTTGAAACCCCTCCGCAACGGCTTCTCGCAGGGTTTTGCGCATATATGCCTCCCGCAAATAGGTTTCCTCACTTTCGGGCATATTCAATTCTGTGCGCAAAGTTGTCATCAATTCCAGAATCGCATCAAACAATTTCACGTCATTTCCCTGCTTTTCCATCACCGCCTCCCACCATCTTTCGCCATCAGTATAGCCTGCAAGCTCTGCCATATAGCCAAGCGGGTCTCTGCGAATCTGCGCCGTTTGAGGGATTTCTATTTCGTTTTCAACAGGAACTATAATGGTTTTTTCAGTTTCTTCTTCACTTTCTTCTCCTACATTTCCGCTATCCTCGATGTCCTCAACAAGCATATTTTCTTTTTCTCCCAGAGCAAGCCAATGATTTTTGGGCAAATCAAAGCCTCGAATCGGAATATTATTTTTTTGGCAAAATAACATAGTTTGCCATTCGGGAGAAAACTCTGCAAAAGGATAAAAACTTGCAGCTTTTGGGTTTTCGGGATTGTAAATGAGCAAGGCAACAGGGGGCTTTAACTTGGGATTTGCAGGTTGCGCAAGCTCGGAATTGATGTCCGCAGGCATTTCTATCAAGACTATATCAGGCTTGATTTTTTTGAGAGCTGCGTTGAGATTGCGCGCGCAACCCGGTCCATGATGTCTTATGCCAAGATAATGTATATTCATTTTTGCAGTTAGCAGTGAACAGTTAGCAGTGAACGGAGCTAACTGTGGAGAAAGTTGGGGCAAAGATACGGATTATTTTTACTTGTTTTATACGTTTTTTAACTAATATTGTTATTATTTTTGACAAAAAAACCATTATTTATCTCTTTTTTACGATTATTCTTAAGTATTTCAACCTAAACTATTTGCTGATGACTGAAGACTGCTAACTATATGGCAGACATGTTGCATAATACCTCTTTTTCTTTATACTAAGAACTATGGAAATCTTTCCAGAATAGATTATCATTGCAGAATGCATAGTATTGAAAAATGAATAACTTGACGATTTAGTTATTCATTTTTCAATACTATGCATTCTGCAATGATAATCTATTCTGGAAAGATTTCCATAGTTCTTAGTATAAAGAAAAAGAGGTAT
>JAYUZN010000418.1:0-2498 GCA_043751755.1 Bacteroidota bacterium
CCATTGTCCGAAACCTCAAAAATAGCCTGATATGCGTTTATTTCTGCTTTGATGCGAATATATTTGCTTTCGGCTTGGGCATTGTGATAGCGAAAAGCATTGGAAATGAGGTTGCTAAATACAAGATTGAAACGATATTTATCGGAATAAAAATCAGTATTTGCCTGAATGTCTATGCTAAGGTCAATGTTTTTGATGTCAGAACTTGAAACTAACATTTCTTTCATACTTTCTAACTCGGCAAAAACGTTGATAGGCACAAGTTCCAATTCTAAACGGGCATTTCTTGAATAGCCTAATACGTCTTGAATAAAAGCATCTAATTTCAGTAAACTTTTCTCTTTCAGGCTATTATACATTTTTAAGGTGGGAATATCCTCCTCCTCTTTGCACAATTCTACCAAGCCCAAAGTAGAAGCAATTGGCGCGCGCAAATCATGCCCTATGCTATAGACAAAACTATCCAATTCTCTATTTATTTTTTTGAGTTCTTCATTGGCATCTTTCAACTTATCTTCATTGTTTTTTTGGTGAGTAATGTCAATAATTGCCCCGTCATAATGCGTTTGCCCTTTTTCGTCTATAAAAGTCGCCACATTCATAATCCCCCAAAAAGTGCTGCCGTCTTTTCTGCAAAACAATATCTCTTCGCCTTTGATTACTTTTTTTTCTTTGATTTCTTGCAGCAGATATTGTCGCTGTTGTGGGTCTGTATAAAAAGTATTCACAGGGGTGCTGAGGGCTTCTTCTTCGGAATCAAATCCAAACAGCTCTATAAAGGCTTTGTTTACAAAAGTAATTCCTAGATTGGGGGTAGTCCGATATACAGCTTCGCTCACATTTTCATTGATAGAATTGAGAATCCTGTCTTTTTCCCTCAAAATACGCTCTGCAAGTTGTTTTTGTTCCAATTCTGCGCGGGCTTTTCGATTCGCTTCTGCCAACTCTTTTGAGCTAATTTGCATGGCACGCCCTAACAAAAGTCGGTCTTTTTCTGCTTGATTATAGGTTTCGCTAATTACGTCCAAGAGTTTTTCCAAATCAGGAGAAATGTCTTGATTTGCATAAAAGTGGCGTATTTGGCGGATTAAGGTTTTATGATATTTTTTGTCAGGCATGAATGTTTTTGAGTGTTTGGGTCACGCAGATTTGCGCAGATGAGGAACACGAAAAGAATAAAATCATCATTTACCACTAAGGCACAAAGGAAACTAAGAAAGAAAAAGTGCGGCTTAGATGTCTTCTTTTACCAGATAGCTTCGTGTTTCTTCGTGCCTTAGTGGTGAAAAAAAATGGCAAGTTATTTAATTTTTGTTCCTAAAAGGACTATTATCTGCGCGAATCTGCGTGAAATTGAAATTACAGCCGCTCCCATAACATATAAAGCGTCATCAAAATGATAAGGAACGAGACACCTTTTTTCCATATATTGTGTGTCAAACCCGTAAAAGCCGTAATAATTGACAAAAGTAAGAATATTCCTACAATTCCTATCTGCCCCAATTCTATTCCCAAATTAAATGCCAATAATGGAACAAATATATCCGATTCTTTGCCTAAGAGTGTTTTGAGCAAGTAAGAAAAGCCCATTCCATGTATAAAACCGAAAAAAAGGGTTATAGAATAATTTTTCCAAGAAATACTATTTTGAACATTCCAAAAATTGTAAATAGCGGTAATAAGAATGGTAATAGGAATAAGTATCTCAACATATTTGCTCTTTAACACAAGAATATTTGTAACAGAAAGTGCCAGCGTAAGAGAATGCCCCAGAGTAAAAGCGGTAATTAATAGCCCTACTTTTTTCCATTCCTTTAGTTGAAATAGGGCACATACAGCACATATATACAAAATATGGTCATACGCAGCAATGTCTGCAATATGTTCAAACCCTAATCTTAGATATGTCTCAAAGTCAGTCATTATTGAACAGTCAGGCAACCACTTCGAGGGGCTATCGCCCACTCGAAGGGTTGTTTACCTAAATGGATTTAGTTTTGCTGCCCTTCGAGTGGTCGCAGACCCTCGAAGCGGCTTACCCTTCATTCCTTCCTTACCGCCACAACTCCTTGTATTTCAGGAACTTGCCTTTTTACAACTTCTTCTATTCCTGCTTTGAGGGTCATCAGGCTCATGCTACAACTTTCGCAGTTGCCCATCAGTTCTACTTCTAAGACCATATCCTCTCGGAGCGCGTGTATGCGCACGTTGCCCCCGTCCGAGCGAAGATAGTCGCGGATAGAGTCTAAGGCTATTTCTATTTTATTGCTTAATAATTCGGTCATTATTTTTTGTAATTATTACGGTTTGCACAGATAAAATCGGGTTTTGGCAGATTTGGCAGATAGACATGAATGTATTGCATTTTTTATCTGCGAAATCTGCTGTCCTCTGCGAAAATCTGCGCGAAACTATAGATTGCGAAATTACGCATTTCTCCTGTAATACCAATCTTTTTCTCCTCAAATGAATCATAAAAGCTACCTTTGCGCCCATTA
>JAYUZN010000419.1:0-2040 GCA_043751755.1 Bacteroidota bacterium
AATCCCTACATTCAAGTCTCTTATATAAGCAAAAAATCGCAAGGGGCATCGACCATAGATTCCCTCTATATTTGGATTGATGGCATGATTCTCAAAACAAACGAATCCAAAACCCTTCGCAATCGTTTTTCTATTCCGCTTACAAACGGCAAAATGCTCGAATGTAAGGAATACGCTTGGGGAAAACGCACAATGACGAATAAGCCCACTGTTGACGAAAAAACAGGTCAAACCACTGCCGTACCTCAATCCACGATTGAATCCAAATATGTGGCATACATTTACATGGACTATGACGAAAAATATTGGTTAGCTTACGCACTTACCTGCAAAGAAAAAGATAAATTTGACAGCTATTTGCCGAGCCTGTATTACATCGCCAAAAGCTTTAAATGAGGACGGAAGGGTAAATATCTGCGACATCTGCTTTCATCTGCGAAAATCTGCGTGAACTAAAAACACCATGGAAAACAACTTCAAAGGCTCACTTGGGCTACTTGATGCCACGATGGTAGTCGTAGGCTCTATGATAGGCAGCGGCATATTCATTGTCAGTGCCGAAATGTCGCAGCACTTGGGCTGTAGCGGCTACTTGCTGCTCGCTTGGGCTTTGACAGGTGTCCTCACCCTCATTGCAGCCCTTAGCTACGGCGAACTCTCGGCAATGTTTCCCAAAGCGGGCGGGCAGTACGTCTATTTGCGCGAAGCCTACAATCCCTTAGTCGGCTTTTTGTATGGCTGGTCGTTTTTTGCCGTCATTCAAACAGGCACAATTGCCGCAGTAGGCGTAGCTTTTTCCAAATTTGCTGCCTACCTTTTTCCCATTTTGAGCGAAAAAAATATTCTCTTTGAAATAGGCTCTTTTGGCATATCTGCTGCACAATTGGTAGGCATTGCCACCATTTTGCTCCTCACTTTTCTCAATACCAAAGGCGTAGAAAATGTCAAATTGGTACAAACCACCGTTACCATTGCCAAATTAGCCTCCCTTTTTGGCTTGCTTATCTTAGGTTTTTTCTTGGGGGCAAAAGCAGGAATATGGGAAAACAACCTTACCAATATGTGGTCAGCGCAAACCTTGACCGTAAAAGACGGCATTTTGCTCGGAAGCACTCCCCTTTCAGGTTGGGCTATCATTCCGGCGATGGCTGTGGCGATGGTAGGCTCTATTTTCTCCGCAGATGCTTGGAACAATGTAACTTTTATTGCAGGAGAAATTCGCAATCCGCAGAAAAACATAGGGTTAAGCCTGCTGTTTGGCACGTTGATAGTCAGTGTTATTTACGTGTTGATGAATCTGATGTATATCTCCGTTTTGCCTTTGCAAGAAATCGCTACCGCCAAATCTGAGCGCGTTGCTATTGCCGCTTCGCAAGGAATTTGGGGCGAAATGGGCGTATATGCCATTGCCGTCATGATTATGGTCTCCACTTTTGGCTGCAACAATGGGCTTATTTTGGCAGGGGCGCGTGTCTATAAAACGATGGCTTTAGATGGCTTATTTTTCAAAAAAGCAGGCGAAGTAAACAAGTTTCAAGTGCCTGAATTTGCCTTGTGGATTCAATGTGCATGGGCTTGTGTCCTGTGTTTATCGGGGAAATACGGAGCTTTGTTAGACTATGTTGTTTTCGTAGTTTTGCTATTTTATGCCTTAACGATTGGGGGCATTTTTATTTTGCGCAAAAACAGACCTGACGCAGAACGTCCTTACAAGGCTTGGGGTTATCCGGTCATTCCTATGCTGTATATTATCGCTGCTTTGGGTTTGAGTGTTTTGTTATTTATCTATAAATTTTCAAATACATGGCCTGGATTGGTGATAATTTTGGCAGGGATTCCCATTTATTATGCGGTGATTCAAACGAAAAAAAGGGAAATTTAATCCTTGTAAGCAACACGAAAAGAATAATCTTACAATTTACCCCTAAGGCACAAAGGAAACTAAGGATTGAAAAATAAATAACTTGATGATTTAGTTATAGCAGCCATTTTGAGCATTTCTTAGTGCCGTAGGCACGAAATATTTATAGAAAATGGAAT
>JAYUZN010000420.1:0-8934 GCA_043751755.1 Bacteroidota bacterium
AAATTCCATTTTCTATAAATATTTCGTGCCTACGGCACTAAAAAAATAAGATAATTAACGATAGTCATAAATCGTTAAGTTATTTAATTTTCGTTCCTAAGTATAAATGCGCTTAATAGAGTGGCGCACTTTTGAAAAGTGCGCCACTCTATTAAGCTACAAATATATTATGTCATTATCAAAGTATAGAAGTAAATCCCAATCAAGGACACTACCTATTATGCCATATATTATTTTGCTTATCGTTCTTGCTATTGCAGGAATTGCCCTTTTTTTTTATATAACTTCTCGCAAAACATGGGAAAAACATGAGGCATTTGCCGAAAAGTGGAGCTTATCTTTGGGAGGAAATCCTATTTCGCCTGTTTTGTGGGGGAAGCATAAGGGGTGGGACGTGAATATTGCTATTTTGCCTGAAGAAAATGGGAAAAAGCAGCGAAAAAACCTGTTTTCTCAGGTCTCTATCAAGATGGAAAACCCGAATGGCATGGTGTTGCATGTCTATAAGCAAGGTTTGCCGCCTTTACCTCCTTCTTTTATGGCAAAAAGAGGTGATTTGGTATTGAAAAATAACTTTGAGCCGCCTTTGGAGGGGCGCGCAAATGACTTGTTTTTCCCCGGAATGATATTAGACGAGGAAATGAAAAAGGAAATTGTTGGGGTTTTATTGCCGCATTCTTCGGCTATGTTGGCATTGCAAGAGGATTATTTTTGCATAGTGAGTCCTGTTTTGCCCTATCAAAAAGAGGTGTATGAGGTTTGGGAGCAGCAGCTGCAAGTGCTGAGTGAAATTAAGAAAAGGCTGCAGAATTAGCACGCAGATTTTCGCAGATGAAAGCAGATAACGCAGATAAAGTACTCATCTGCGTTATCTGCATTTTTATCCGCGTGCATCTGCGTGAAATCAGCGACTCGTCAAGACCATTTTTTTGCTCTCAAACGCCTTTCCCTCTAATACAAGGGTATAAAGATAAGCCCCTGCCGCAAGATTTTCTGCTTCAATGGTCAAAGTGCCAAAGCCCGTTTTTGTTATCGTTGAGATTTTTATTACTGTGCCATTCATGTCTGAAATCGTTATTTGCGCACTTTTTACGGTTTGTGGAACGTAGAACTGAATGGTCGTATTTTCATTGAAAGGATTGGGAACGTTTTGGGTTAAGATGGGTGAGTCTGCACCTTCAGTTCGGCTACGCTCACTGTCCATGCTCACTGCCCCCACAAACGGCGGCGCGTATGTTGTATTTTCTTCATTTGATTTGAAACAACAAGCCTGCAAATCCGTTCCAAATTGCGCCATCATCGCCTCCAACTTTTGAATACGAATCTCTTGTGCTGCATTTTCCGCTTTTAATGCCTCGTTTTCATTTTCTAATTCCTGAACGGCAGAGATTAAAGGCACTGTCAATTCTGCATAACGAATGCCCCAATATTCCCCATTTTTATCCACCCCCGAAAACCTGCCTTCTGCCGCAGCATCTACTTCTTGCGCAATGAGACCCGTATAACGGATTCCTTTTTGCCCTTCTGCAAGGTATTCATAGGTTACAGGATTCAAATTCATGATGAAATCCAAGCCGAGTTCGCTTTTTTGAAGGGCTGTTTTCAGCCTTCTGTCCGAAAAAGTGGTAAAACCGACCTGCCCACCTATCGAAGTGATAGCAGTATTGCCAATGACGACCTTGTTGTTTGCATCTGTTATTGCATTGAATCCGAGTGCCATCGCATTGCTAAATCCCGTTGTAGAAGCGTCTGCATTTTGCCCGATAAAAGTAGAATTGCTGTAATTGTTGCGCAAGCCGCCTGCCCCTTTTCCCACTGCCACATTATTTGAGCCTGTTATATTGAGGCGCAAGGCAGAATCGCCTACGGCTGTGTTTGCATTGCTCGTAGTCTGTTTTTCTCCTGCCCGAAACCCTACGGCTGTGTTGCCGAAGCCTGTAGAATTGGTCAAAAGGGCAGAGCCGCCTACAGATACATTGAAAGACCCCGTTGTGGTAGCCCGCAAACTTTGAAAGCCCATAGCCAAATTATCGGTTCCTGCTGTGTTAGAAAACATAGCTTGAAAGCCTATTGCAAGCAAATTAGAAGTAATTTGGTTGCCCGCCATAGCTTGAAAACCTATCGCCACATTGTTATTGCCTGTAGTATTTGCTTGCATTGCGCCTGAACCAAACGCCACATTTCCATTTCCAAGCGAATTGTTCAATAAAGAATTTCCCCCAAAAGCGGAATTATTGCTGCCTGTTGTGTTGTTTTGCATGGCATTGAAACCGCTTGCATTATTTGTGCTGCCTGTTGTGTTGAATTGCAAGGAATTTAAGCCAAATGCGATGTTAGAACTGCCTGTTGTATTTGTAAAAAGGCTATTTCTGCCAATTCCCAAGTTAAAGCTACCTGTTGTGGTAGAAAATAAGGCATTTAAGCCAATGGCAGCATTATCGTGTCCTGTAGTATTGGAAAAAAGGGTATTTCCGCCAAAAGCCAGATTAAAGCCACCTGTCGTATTGCTAAACAAGGCGTTTGAGCCAAAAGCATTGTTTCCAGGTCCTGTTGTGTTGTTGGTGAGAGCTAAATTTCCCAGAGCTGTATTGTTAGAAGCTGTATTGGAGCGTAAAGCTCCCCGCCCAACAGCAGTATTTTGGAAGGCAGAACCCACTGAAAACAAGGCAGAATCGCCTATAGCAGTGTTCATTACGCCACTTGTAAGTCCTTTCATGGCTGCAAATCCCAGCGCAGTATTCAATTTCCCACTCGTAGTTGCCGTTCCTGCATCAAAGCCGAAAAAAGCATTGCTCGCAGCATTTACATTGGCAGTTGCGCCCGCATTTCCGCCTACAAAGGTGTTTGTTCCTGTAAAAATATTGAGGGTTTTGCCATCATGTAACATCACATTTGTGCCATTTACATTGAAACGGATTTTGTTTTCATTTGCCACAAGTTCGGTTTCTACAAAAGTATTGTTGTCCGCATCTTTGATGCGTGTAGTGAGACTTGCACTTGAAAGAGCCGTCCAAATTGAGCCATTGAAATAAAAGAATTGAGTTAAAGTATTGTCATAGACCATCAAACCATTGGCAGGAACGGTGATTGCTGTTCTTTGTGCAGTCGTCATTCGGGGAACTAAGATGCCTTTTGTGGTAGAAATGAGGTCTAACAAGGCAGAAGTATCGGATTGAGTGCCTCCTACAACCACCCGCACTGCATCTGCCCCTGTTCCGCCCAATACCATCTGATTGGATTTGCCCACTGTGGCATTTTTGCCAATGGCAATGGCGTTGGAATAGGGTATTACGCTATCTGTAACGCCCGCAGTTGAGCCAATAAAAATATTGTTACTTCCTGCGATGGCATTTTGTCCTGCAAAAACCCCTACGCCAATATTATTGTTTCCTTGTCTCGTTATAGCAAGTGCCAAAACCCCTATTCCTGTATTGCCAGTGCCTGTAGTGTTGGAACGCAAGGCAGATGAGCCAATTCCTACATTGTTAGAAGCGGTTGTATTGAAAGACAAAGCCTTTTCTCCCATAGCTACATTGTTAGAACCTGTAGTATTGGCAGCCAAAGTTGAAATGCCAAAGGCAGCATTGGAGCTGCCTGTTGTGTTAGCGGTCATAGCGTCTTTGCCAAAAGCAGAATTATCGAAACCACTTGTATTGGCAAATAAAGCCTTGCTTCCAAACGCCGAAATGTTAGAAGCGGTATTATTAGTTGCTGCTAAATGCCCAACAGAGGTGTTATCACTTCCAATAGTATTGTCAAACAAGGTTTCATAGCCCAAAGCCGTATTTCTGAAGCCAGAGGTATTGCTATGCAGTGCTTTGTATCCTATTGCAGTTAATTGGCTGAGAGTGCTATTGTCAAATAATGCCTCAAAACCTACTGCCACATTTTTTCCCCCTGTTGCGTTTAAATACATGGCATAGTATCCTAAAGCGGTATTCTCCGAAGAAGTTGTATTGCTATAAGCCGCACCATATCCTATATAGACATTTTGCCCGCCTGTCGTATTGTCGTTAGCCACCCGCCAGCCTACAAAAGTGTTTTCCGAACCCGTTGTATTCGTACTTCCTGCCCCCCTGCCCAAGAAGGTATTGTAGCTGCCTGTAGTATTTACCTGTCCCGTTTCGCTGCCAAAAAAGGCATTAAAGTCTCCGCTTCCTCCCGTAAGTGTTCCACAGTTTGCGCCAAAAAAGGCATTGTCTTGCGTATTAGCCGCCGCCGCATTTCCTGCATTTGCGCCTACAAAGGTGTTGTCTGTGCCCAAAGTACCAGAGCCTGTCCCTGCATTGTAGTTTTGCGCATTCAAAACGCCCAAGAGCATAATCATCAACGTAAAGATGTTAAGTGTTTTCATTATAAGTAGTTGAAAGTTATAAGTTGAGAGTTGAAAGTTATACTTTGAATGGGGTAAATTTTCCTATAAAGATGTCATTTATAGAAGAAATGACCTATTTGCAGGGAAATTTACGGAAAATCTATCCCGTTTTGAGCATAATAGAATGACATTAATATTACAAAAATATAACTATATTTTGGGATAAATATTGAAAAATAGGGGAGGGTAAAAAAAGCTATTATTATTCCTCTTTTTCCCCAAAAAACGAAATAGACGAAGAACCATATTTTCTGCAAAACAAAAAATACGGTTCTTGCTCAAAACTTGTCATGCTTGTATGTTCCAAAATGACCCAACCCCCTATTTTGCACCATTTTTGGGCAAAAATAGTAACCAATAATTCGGTTTGATTGGGCATGGCATAAGGGGGGTCTATAAATACCATGTCAAAGGCTTGTTGTGTAGGGTTTTGTGCCACAAACTTGACAATATCGGCTTGCAAAACAGTAGCCTCTGCCATGTTAAAGGCTTGATAAAGGTTTTTTACGGCTTGTACACATCTCTTGTCTTTATCCACCGCCACAATTTGGGTAGCTCCACGACTCCAAAATTCTATGCCAATATTTCCTGTGCCGCAGCACAATTCCAACACGCTAAGTCCTTCAAAATCAAAGACATTGCCAATAATATTGAACAAAGATTCTTTGGTTCGGTCGGTAGTAGGACGAACAGGGAGATTTGAAGGGACTTTTAATACCCTTCCGCCTAATGTGCCAGAGATTATACGCATTTTGGATAGATTTTTTGTCGCTGCCGCAAGTGAACGCTTCCAGCTGCGAAGCGGACGCTTCAAGAAAGAGGGCACAAGCGGACGCTTGCACCAGCAGTACCAATAGTATTTGCAGGCATAATAGGGTGGCGCACCTTTCAAAGGTGCGCCACCCTATTATACTTTAAACGGGATAAATGCTCACATTTTCACGTCCTTAAAAAATGCTAAACCAGAACTTATAAGCTCATAATTTCTGTTTCTTTGTCTTTCAATATTTTTTCTACGCTTGTGATGCTGTTATTGATAAAATCTTGCACCTTTTTTTCGGCATCTTTGACAAGGTCTTCCGAAACCCCTTGCAGCTTTTTCAATTTGCCGTTTATCTCTTGTCGAATGTTACGTAAGGCGATTTTGGCGGTTTCGCCTTCTGCCTTTACCTGTTTTGCCAAGTCTTTGCGGCGTTGTTCGGTGAGGGCAGGAATGGGAATCCGAATTACCTCCCCATTGTTTTGCGGGTTCAGACCCAAATTTGCCTCAATTATAGCCCGCTCAATGGTCGCAATCGTTTTGCGGTCAAAAGGCTTGATAGAGAGAGTGCGGGCATCTGAAACGCTTACCGTTCCCAACACACTTAGCGGAGACGGCGTGCCATAATAATCCACTCTTACCCCATCTAACATGACAGGACTTGCTTTTCCTGCACGTATTTTGGCTAATTCCAACTCCAAATGTTGGATTGATTTCTGCATGTTTTCCTTCGCACCTGTGAGCAAAGGCTTAATACTTTCGTCCATAATTGATTGATTTTATGTTTTTGGCAGAAAAATAGGGCATTATTTCTCTTTTCCTGCACAAAGTTAAACGTTTTTTGTGAAAAATGCATAAAAATAATTTTCTCGCTGCTTGGGCAACTCCTACTTTTCATAGAGAAAAAAATCATTATTAGGTTATCACCACAGATAACACAGATTAGGCTTTTCTTTATCTGTCCTAATCTCTGGTGATTTTATCTATAAGCTAAGAACTACGGAAATCTTTTCTTAACAGATTATCATTGCAGGTTGGGTAGCTCCGTAGGAGCGAAATATTTATAGAAATGCCCAAATTCCGCGCTCTTTTAGCTCCGTAGGAGCGAAATATTTATAAGAGGGGGGCGGGATAATCATTTTCTATAAATATTTCATCCCTACGGGATTAAACACAAATAATTGATTTTCAATTATATATATACTTTTCCGTAGTTATTAGTATAAGCGAAATAGTTACACATGATGTTCAGAAAAAATAGCCTATCTTTGTCCAAGATTCTTTCCCTCAATATGCAAAAATACTTTCTTCTTTCGCTCCTTATTCTCGCTGCATGTCAAAGCAAAAAAGAGCCGTCAAAACCTGCTAATTTCCGTCTTTTGTCGGATAGCATTGCCGCCAAATTGATACAAATGCCTATTTCCTGTGTCAATCAAGAATTTCCCAATAAGCTCAATCAGTCTTTGGATAGTGCGGACGAACTCGGAACGCCTATCGAATTGCACCCTGCTTTTTATGGCTGTTATGATTGGCATTCGAGTGTGCATGGGCATTGGATGATGCTCGCTTTGCGCAATCAATTTCCCAACCTCCGTCAAAGTGAAGAAGTGATGAAAATTCTTACGCGCAATATTACGCCCGAAAAAATGGCAGGAGAATTGGCATATTTTCAGCGAAAAAGTGAAAATAGCTTTGAAAGAACGTATGGCTGGGCTTGGTTTTTGAAACTTACGCAAGAAGCAAAGGAGTCGAATAGCCCCGAATCTGTGGCTTTATATCCCTATTTGCGTCCGCTTGCTGCCCATATTTCCGCCCATTATCAGGCGTTTTTGCCCAAATTGCTGTATCCTATCAGAAGCGGAGAACATACAAATACAGCCTTTGGATTGAGTTTTGCCTACGACTATGCGGTGGCAATGGAAGATGATGCCTTAGAAAAAGCAGTTGTTAAAACGGCAAGAACCTTGTTTTTGACCGATAAAAATTGCCCTTTGTCTTGGGAGCCGAGTGGATATGATTTTTTATCACCTTGCCTCGAAGAAGCGAATTTGATGCGGAGAATTTTGCCAAAAGAGGCGTTTATGGCTTGGCTATCAGCCTTTCTGCCGCAACTTAGCAAGCCCGATTTTGACCTTCCATTGGGAGAGGTTATGGATAGAACTGATGGGAAATTGGCACATTTAGACGGCTTGAATTTTAGCAGGGCTTGGTGCTTGTATGGAATTGCAAAAACAGACACAAGCTATACGCACCTTCGCAAGATTGCAGATAAGCACCTCAATTATTCTTTGAGCAGAATGCAAGATGGGAATTATAGTGGCGACCATTGGCTGGGGAGTTTTGCTGTTTTGGCGTTGATGGAGGCAGGGGAGTAGCGTTTTGCTATATTGATATTATCACCACAGATTAATACAGATTTTAACAGATGAGGTTAGTGAGCGATTCGGACAGTGAGCGTAGCCGAACTGTCGAACTATTCTTTATCTGTGTTAGGAACACGAAAAGAATAAAATACTAATTTACCCCTAAGGCACGAAGGAAACTAAGAAAGAAAAAGCTGGCTTAGATGTCTTCTTTTACCACATTGCTTAGTGTTTCTTCGTGCCTTAGTGGTGAGAAAAATGGGAAGTTGTTTAATTTGTGTTCCTTAATCTGTGGTGACCTAAATTACGATAAATAAATGTTCAAGCTATTCACATTTTAATCCTATATTTGCCCTCATAAACTTTCTAAATTTCCTCCAAATGGCAAACAGAAACATAGAATTCATTTCCGCCCCGCCACAAGTCCACTATGTAGGCGATGGGTTTCGGGTTCATAATTTCATTCCAGGGGTATCTGATATGCCCAGAATGAATCCTTTTATTATGTTAGATTACAATTCTCCTTTTTATTTTGAGCCTTCTGACACCCCAAAAGGCGTAGGAGTGCATCCGCATAGAGGTTTTGAAACCGTAACGATTGCGTACAAAGGCAAGGTTGCGCACCATGATAGTGCGGGAAATAGCGGCATTATTGAGGAGGGAGACGTGCAGTGGATGACGGCTGCTTCGGGCATTTTGCACAAAGAATATCACGAAGAGAATTTTAGCAAAGCAGGTGGCTATTTTCAAATGGTGCAATTATGGGTAAACCTGCCCGCTAAAGATAAAATGTCTCCCCCAAAATATCAAAGTCTTGTAAATCAGGCAATTCCAAAATATGAGTTGCCCGAAAACGGCGGAGTTGTGGAAATTATTGCAGGAAAATATGAAGGCATAGCAGGGGCTGCAAGCACGTTTTCGCCCCTTCATTTGCTCAATGCTAAATTGAATATTGAGGCAAAAGCCACTTTTTCTTTTCCCAAAAACTACCATACAGCTTTAGTGGTCATTGAAGGAAAAATAGCGATAAATGGCGAAAAGGAAGCTGCTGCTAATCATTTTGTCTTATTGGGCAACCATGCAGAAAGTTTTGAAATTGCGGCTTTGGAAAAGTCTATTGTGTTGGTATTGAGTGGAGAGCCTATAAATGAGCCGATTGCAGCACATGGACCCTTTGTGATGAATACTCGTCAAGAACTTGTACAGGCATTTCAGGATTTTCAACAAGGAAAATTTGGGGACTTAGCGGAGTAAGGGGTACTTTTTATAAAATTGTACGTTATATTTGGTAGATTCATAATAAATACATACTTTTGTTGCGTATAGTTAAAAATAAGGTAATTATTCAGGTTAAAGCCGCTTCGAGGGTCTCCGACCACTCGAAGGGCAGCGAAACTAAATTCTTTTGAGTAAGCAACCCTTCGAGTGGGTGCTAA
>JAYUZN010000421.1:0-4117 GCA_043751755.1 Bacteroidota bacterium
TTGTTTTTCGTGCTTGCACGAAAAACGCAATAAATTGGGGGGAGAATTCCATTTTCTATAAATATTTCGTGCCTACGGCACTAAGAAATGCTCAAAATGACTGCTATAACTAAATCATCAAGTTATTTATTTTTCAATCCTAAGCTACATAACTTACGCGCACTTACCTATTTTTTTGCTGCAAATAATAAAAACCGCCCCAAACCACGCCACAAATTACCGCCAGACTTAGCCATAAAGTGGAATATCCCCATCTCGAAATAATTTGCGTGCCATAAATAGGG
The DNA here is from genome assembly GCA_043751755.1 of Bacteroidota bacterium. Classification (GTDB taxonomy): domain Bacteria; phylum Bacteroidota; class Bacteroidia; order J057; family J057; genus JAAFHL01. Next base: position 285 of record JAYUZN010000421.1, read on the forward strand.
GCAATCGTATTAGCAAGCGAATAGGCAATGCCATACATTCCCATGTACTTCCCCAAGGTTTGCGCATTGCCCCTTTTGACAATCCAAGTAGTGCTAAATGGCATAATCCATATTTCTCCAAAAGAAATAAAAATCATATATAAAATAGCAGGTAGGTAGGTAAATGGTAATAAAAAAAATAAATAACTCAAGGCATAACATACTATTCCTAATCTTACCCAAGTCAAAATGGGCTTTTTACCTTCAATTCTAAAAATCAATGGCACTTCTACCAACATCACAACAAAGCCATTTAAAGCACACACTAAGCCAATCGTTCCTTCATTCCAATGGTATATATCTTTGAAAAAAGGAGGGATTGTCCAGATAATTTGCATAAAAACAATGGCATTTAGTAGGGTAAAGGTAAGAAATAGCAAAAAATCTTTGTCTTTGTACGGGGAAATTGTTTCTGTAGAAATGGGACTATCTACCTGTTTTTCAGGCTTTTCCATTTTTATTTCAGGCACTAAAAAAAACAAAACCGCTGCTGCTGCCAAACAAGTTATAGCATCTGCCACAAATATCAAATGCCAGCCCCATAAAATCAAAAAGCCACCCAAAGAAAGGGCAAAAGTTATAGCTAAATTGAAGGCAGTTCGCATGAGAGAATAAGCTCTTGTACGATTTCCTTCATGGCTATTCATTTTGATGGCAATGGCATTTGCAGGGCGAAAAGATTCAGAAATAAGATTATAACAAAACAAAGAAATGCACAAGCTATAATAATTTTCAACATACATAAGCCCTAATAACATAAAGCCGCTGAAAATAAGCGAAAAAAGCTGTACTTTGTGATAGCCGATTTTATCGGTAAGAAATCCGCCGAGATAACTTCCTGCAATTGCCCCTAAGCCATAACAACTCAACACATACCCGGCTTCTTGTAAGCCAAAATGCAAATGATTTGTCAGATAAAGGGTCAAAAAGCATAAGACCATTGCCCCAAAACGATTGATGAAATTGACCAATGCCAATAGCCATAATCTCGGCGAAAGCCCTGAAAAAGAAGAGGTTATAGAAGATAAAAACATATAAGGAAATGAAAAATAATAAATAAAAAATATGCAATTATCTGTAAATTAGTAAATTTTTCTCATTCCCAATAGCATAAAAATCCAGCCTGCCATAAAAAACAATCCGCCAATAGGCGTAATAGGCCCCAAAATAAGGGTAGGAACTGGGAGTATATCTCGTATTGCCAACAAATACAAAGACCCAGAAAAGCAAAAAATTCCCGAACAAAAGGCGGTCATGGCAAAATGTAGCATTTTTTCAGGCTTTATATGGTTAAATAATCCACAAAATAACCATGCGAATACATGAATAAATTGATACAAAACGCCTTTATTCCAGATTTCTAATTGATAAGGGCTAAGGCTGTTTTTGAGGATATGCGCCCCAAATGCGCCGAATATAACGGCTACTGCTCCTAACAAAGCAGCTATGCTTAAAAAGTTACGATTTGTCATGTTTAAGAAAATGTTACCACAATATAATTGATTATTAAATACTTGCAATGATTAATAGTCCCGTAGGGACGGCGATATTTATAGAAAAAACATGCCCCGCCCCCCCTCTTGTTTTTCGTGCAAGCACAAAAAACAAGAGGGGGGGAATTACATTTGCTATAAATATTTCGTGCCTACGGCACTCAGAAATGCTCAAAATGACTGCAATAACTAAGTTGTTACTTTATTTAATTTCCATTTCTTATATTAAAACTTATTCCCGCCTCTTTTGGTTTAATTTTTCCAAAAAAGTGCTTTCTCATTCAAAATATGAGTACCTTTGCACTCCATTTTATACATTTCCCACAAAAGGCAAATATGAAGGCTTTACGTTTTTACATTATATATCGTTTGCAAATCATTGCAGGATTGATTGTTATAGGCATTTTATTCCATTTTAATAGAGATGTTGTTACGGCTTGTTTGTGCTACTTTGCCGCAGCGATTTCTATTGTGTTATATTTTATGATGGGAACGATGAGACTCGTGCAAGAAGCTGTTACACAAGGAGATATGGACAAAGCTTTAGAATATCTCAAACAAATAAAATACCCTCAATTTTTGTTCAAACCCATTCGTGTGGGCTACTATTCTTTGCAAAGTAATTTGTCTATGGTCAATAATGACTTTGTGGCGGCAGAAGCAAATATCCGAAAAAGCATGGAAATTAAATCCGAAATTGCAGGGGACACAAAAGGCATAAACCTCATGCAATTGGGTTTTCTTGAAGTAAGAAAAGGAAATGGCAAGCAGGCGCGTTTGCATTTGATGGACGCTGTGAAGGCAGGAATTTCGGATAAAGACAACTTAGCTGCCACCTATTTACAACTTTGTAGCCTTGAGGCGCAACGTCAGCAATATAGAATTGCAAAAGGGTATTTCAAAAAAGCAAAAGACTTAAAGTCTGAAAATGAGGAGGTTATGTCTCAAATTAAGACTTTAGAAAAGCAAATAAAGACCTTGCCGGGATAGCATTTTCAGCTAAGGAAAACAAAGGGAAATGTGCAATATATGAACGAAGAAACCCTTCTCATAGAAGAAGACAGCGACAGCCTGTACGAACATTATCAATTTATTTCTGCAAAAGGGCAGATGATGATGCGCGTAGATAAGTTTTTGGTCAATTTTTTGTCCCATATTTCCCGTTCTAAAATACAGAATGCGGCGGATTTGGACTGTATTCATGTAAATGGAAAGCCCGTAAAATCCTCCTACAAGGTCAAGCCTTTTGACAAAGTAGCCTTAGTTCTCCCCTATCCTCCTCCACCCGAATTGGCTGCGGAAAATATCCCGCTGAATATTCATTACGAAGATGAGCAGTTATTATTGGTAAATAAAAGTCCCGAAATGGTGTGTCATCCCAGTATAGGGCATCATACAGGCACGCTCGTCCATGCCCTTTTGTGGCATTTTGAGCATTTGCCAGCCCCTGCTACGCCTCAAGAATACCCTCGTCCAGGGCTTGTGCATCGCATAGACAAAGGTACAAGTGGTTTGTTATTAATTGCAAAACAAGATTATGCTATGGCGCATCTTGCCAAGCAGTTTTTTGACAAAACGACTGATAGATTGTATTATGCCATTGTTTGGGGCAGTGTGAAGCAGGACGCAGGCACGATTACGGGCTATATTGGACGAAGTGTTAAGGACAGAAAAGTGTTTACTATTTATGAAAGTGAGGAGCAGGGAAAATACGCAGTTACGCATTACAAAGTGTTGGAAAGATATGGCAACATTGCCACGCTTGTACAATGCAATTTGGAGACGGGGCGAACGCATCAGATTCGGGTACATATGAAACATATAGGGCATACGCTTATGGGCGATGCTTTTTATGGCGGCGACAAGCAACTTGCGGGGCAGCATACCAAAAAGATGCAGCATTTTACAGAAAGTTGTCTCGAAATCATGCAAAGGCAAGCCCTTCATGCCAAAACTCTGGGCTTCACGCACCCGTATACGAAGGAAAGAATGTCCTTTGATAGTGAATTGCCTGCGGATTTTGTGAAATTGCAGGAGAAATTGAGGAGCTTTGAACACGCAGATTTTCGCTGATGAATGCAGATGCCGCAGATGAATGATACAACGCTGCTGGTGCTGCAAGCGTCCGCTTGTACTCTCTTTCACTGCTGGTGCAAGCGTCCGCTTGTACTCTCTTTCTTGAAGCGTCCGCTTCAGAGTTGGAAGCGGACGCTCAATGCAGTCCGTTTAGAAAATGAATAAAATGAAAAGGGGATAATATCATATTAATTGGCAAAATGTATCCCGTTTTGTTGATGTTTA
>JAYUZN010000422.1:0-9555 GCA_043751755.1 Bacteroidota bacterium
TTACGGCGAATGTAGCCGTCCGTCTGCCCCGATTTTATCTGTACATAGCCTTCTATCATGCCTCCACAAAGATTGGTAGAACCCGATTCGTGAATGTTAGAGACGTGTTTGTGCAAAGCTGCTTTATTTTTGACAAAACTCGAAGAACTTACCACGTCTATCGCATCATCATACGCCACAATCGAGAGCATATCTTCGGGAGAAAGTTGGTCTATAACAAAATCAAGGGCTTTTTTGGCATATACCATTTTGTCGCCTTTCATAGAGCCGCTTCTGTCCAAAACAAGCGAAACATTCAAAGGCGCGCGTTTTTTGTCTTGTTTTGCCTCCGCTCCCCGCACTTCTATATAGAGATAGGCCTCCTTTTTGTCGCCTTTTGCATGATAATACGACTTGTCCAAACGGGTCTCTATGGTCAGCGGATGCTCGCCTTTATTGCTGACAACATTGTTCGCAAAAAGGGCATTTCCTGTGTCGGAACCTTTATCTTCTTGTGTGTTGTTTTGCCCTACACAAGCCACAAAAGGCAGTAAGCAAAGTAATTTCCAGAAATTTGACATAAGTATTTGAAAGTTGAGAATTGAAAGTTGAAAGTTGAGAATTGAAAGTTGAGAATTGAAAGTTGAGAATTGAAAGTTGAGAAATCCTATTAATTTTCTTATCTTGTTTATCTTGTCAATCTTGTCAAAAAAATAAAAATCTTGTCATCTGCGAAAATCTGCGTGCGAAAAAATGAAAGCGATACCAATGCAGCTATTCAAGAGGGTAAAGATAGGCATTTTCCATAAATAGTTGGGTGTTTTGATAAACCATTTCCTGCCTCATTTTCCACAAATTTCAGAATATACCTGCAGACTTAATTATATATTTTTGCGAAATATTCTAATAAAAAGAATAAATTTGCCTTTTCTTATAATAAATGGCATTAAAATTGTGAACTTTTTGGAAATGTTTAGGTTTGTGCAGGTTTTATATTTATTTTATATGCGAAAACCTGTGCGAAATTAGTTTCATATCCCATCAAAATAGTATGTTAAAAACACTTTCATTTATTATCTCTTTTTACGGAATGACTATCATTCCTGTTTTTTCGCAGTCCCTCCTCAATGTAGCGAAATTAGATAAGCAACTTGTTCAAGTAGATTCGGTTTTGTATGCGGCTGCGCACGAAGTAACGAATGCAGAATATAGCCTTTTTTGGGAAAGTGCTAAAAGCGACCCAAAATTGAGCAAAATCGCTGCTATAGATACGATGGGCTGGAATGAATGTCTCAAAGGAGTGGCGGGAATGTCGGCATATCACCGTCATAAAGCCTTTCAAGAATATCCTGTGGTGAATATTTCTCATCAAGCGGCAGTTGCCTATTGCGAATGGCTGACAAAGCAGTATAACAATGCGCCTAAAAAGAAGCATACAAATGTGGTCTTCCGTTTGCCGAATACGATTGAGTGGCAAAATGCGGCAAGAGGTGGGCAGCAAGGGGCAATGTATGCTTGGGAAGGCGTGGACGTTACGGACAAAAAAGGGAATTATCTCTGCAATTTTCGGGATATTTCCACAACCTTGCGCATTCCTCAATCCAAAAACGACAAGGACAATCAACCTGCTGACCATTATCTCGTAACGGCTCCTGTGGATAGTTACCATCCGAATAAATTGGGTTTGTATAATGTCTGTGGCAATGCTTCGGAAATGGTGGCTGAAAAGGGTTTTGCAAAAGGGGGAAGTTGGTATTCTCCGCGCGAAAAAGTGCAAATTGTGCAGTCCGAATATTACAAAAAATCCGAGCCTTATATTGGGTTTCGGGTGTTTATGGAGGTTAAATAAGGGGAGTTTCACGCAGATTTTCGCAGATGAAAGCAGATTTCGCAGATAAAAAGAAAATACATCTGCGAAATCTGTTAAAATCCGCGCCTATCTGCGTGAAAGCGAAACCTAATTCACTCTATCATATACCATTTTTTTTAACTGCTTCAAAATGCCCACAATTTCCCAAATATCTTCTTGTACTGCCGAATAACTCCCCGAAATGGCATATTTATTTCCTTCCAAACTCATAAAATACCAATTCTGCCCTATCACATAACAGCCATACATCGGCAAATTGTCTTCATTTATGGCTTGCCCTACAACCATTGCTGCTAAGGTTTGTGCCGTAGGGTGTCCGTCAGCGTCCACCTCTTTTTTGTATTCATGAAAAGCAAAAAAAGGCTTATGAGGCACTCTAAATCCCGAAGCAATCATGCCATCAGGCTCGCCCGAAAGCTCAATATCTTGGATAATGGCAGAAATCGAACGTTCTGCAAAGAGGTTTGCTTTTTTGGAAGAAAAATCAATTAAACCAAACAAAGGACCTATAAAATGCAGCGAAAGTTCCTGCTCATTCCATGAATGAAGGTTAAAAGTAAGGAGTTTTCGGTAATGCGAAACAATTAACCGCTCGTCATCGGTCAAATCCGTAGGATTGAGCAGCCAATCGGACAGAGAAACTAAGGTATCTGTTTGTTCTAAGCCTAATTTCTCTTCCAAAAAAGCTAAGGTGCAATGCTTAAATGTACGTTTTTCCATAATGAGACTACGATTTATCAACAAAAGTACACATTTTTTCTATCTTTATTTGAGTGGAATAGAGAGTGCAAAAAAAAATACCCTTTATTACTTGAAAAAATACCCTATTTTTGCGTGATAGTTGAGAGTGGCTCACTTTTTAAAAGTGAGCCACTCTTGACACTAACGAAATCACCGAACATTTACGTGTAAGTACATTAAATACTTCGCACCAATCCTAAAAACCAATATATGCGTCCTCTTTTGTTGCTCATCGCCTTATTTACAGGCATCTCAGCCCTCAAAGCTCAAATTTTTCGCCCCCGAAGCGATACAAGTGCCATGACTTGGCGGGTGCGTTTTGTAACCGATATAGGCTTTCAAGTCCTTTCCAAAACAGAGCATAACTTTTACAGTGGGGAAAGACTCTATTTTGACAACAACGATTCGTACTGGAAATGGGTAACACAAGACACCTCTACTAAGGGACCTTCCGCCTTAGAAAAAGTGAGCAGCCTTCGTTTAGGTGTAATGCTCAACTTAGTGGACAATCTCTATGTGGGTTTCAGTTACACGCCCCTTTTGATGCGCAGATATGTAAGTTATTACTATTTGGGGCAACCACAAGGCTCTTATTTAGAGACGATTCCCTTGTTTTCTTTGGGCGGAACGGTGGCTTATGACTATCATTTTCCGTTTTACAAAAGGCTGACCCTACAACCTTCTGCCACAGTCGGCGGCTATCAGTCAAGCGGCTTGTACGAAGGCCCTGGCAGAGAATTTTTTTATGAAGGCAGGTTAGGGCTTGCTTTTCGTCCGTTTCGCCACAATCAACTGCGGGTTTGGTGCGCCTATCAAAATTATTCCTACCGAGAAAACGGACCGTCCTACGTTTTCCCCGAAAACAGAACCGTAAAAACAGATGTCGCAGCCTTTGCTTGGGGCATGGGCTACTCATTTAATTTAGACATAAAAGAGGATTTTGTACGAACCAAAAAAGAGAAGGAGCCGAGAAAGGACAGAAAGAAGAAGGACGAAAAGGAATAAGGAAAGATTGAGTTACCTCTTTTATCTTGTAAATCTTGTTATCTTGTCTAAAAACAAAAAAAAACTTGTCAAAAAATATTATGAAAAACATATTGCTAACATGCCTGTCATGCCTCATCTTTCAGCTAACAGCCCAAAACTACACAATTAGCGGCTACCTCAAAGACGAAAAAACAGGCGAAAACCTCGTGAGTGCCACGATTGCCGCACCAGAGCAGGAAACAGGCACGTATTCCAACAACTACGGTTTCTACTCCCTCACTTTGCCCGTCAAAGACAGCATTTTGCTCATTTTCTCCTACGTAGGCTACGAAACCATTGCCAAAAAAGTGAGATTTGACAAAGACATAGACCTCAATATTGCCTTGTTACCGACCGTTTTAGAGGTCAAAGGCGTGGTGATAACTGACAACAAAACCCGTCAAAATGTGGAAAAAGCCATGATGGGCGTTATAGACATTCCCATTGAGCAGGTGGAAATGATGCCTTTTTTGGGCGGAGAAAAAGACCTTTTAAAAGCCATACAACTTTTGCCGGGTGTGCAAGCAGGCGGCGAAGGTTCTTCGGGATTTTATGTGAGAGGCGGGCAGGCAGACCAAAATTTAATTCTCATGGACGAGGCGATTGTCTATAATCCCTTTCACCTTGCGGGCTATTTGAGTGTATTCAATTCTGATGCCATTCGTAATATAACTTTGCACAAAGGCTCTTTTCCAGCCCAATATGGGGGCAGACTTTCTTCTATTTTGGACATTCAAATGAAAGAAGGCAATAACCAAAAATGGGGCGGAGAGGCTTCTATTGGGGTCGTCAGCTCCAAAGCTACGATTGAAGGACCTATTATAAAGGACAAAATGTCGGTTATTGTGTCCTACCGCCGTTTTTATTGGGATTTGTTGGTAAAACCCTTCCTGCGCCCTGGACAGGATTTGGCATATAATTTCCAAGATTTGAATGCTAAAATGAACTATCGCATTTCTAACAAAGATAGGGTTTTTCTAAGTGGCTATTATGGCGGCGACAAGTTGCTGCAAGGCAATACTACGCCTGTGGACACCTCCAAATTTTTTACGAATTGGGGAAATACAACCCTTACAGCCCGTTGGAATCACTTGTTTAACAATAAGTTGTTTTCTAATACAAGTGTCATTTATTCTAAATATGACTTTGTTATTGGGCAAACGCAGTCCGGTTTTTCGGTCAAAATGAAGTCCGGAATTGAAGATTGGAATGGCAAAATAGACTTCGATTATTTTCCCAATCCTAAGCATAAAATCAAATTTGGCTTAAATTATATTCATCATACTTTTACGCCTTCTGCGGTGAAAGCTAAGGCACAAAGCGTAGAAATTAACAATGTGCAGAGCAAAGAAGTACATGAAAGTGCGGCGTATATAAATGACGAAATGACGATAAGCAGCCGTATCAGCCTGAATTTGGGGCTGAGGATTCCCTTTTTTGTCTATAAAAAAACGCAATATTTCAGTGTAGAGCCGCGTGCAACCTTGAAATATCAAGTAAATGAAGATGCTTCTTTGAAAACGGGCTACACTTTTATGAATCAATATTCGCATTTGGTCAGCAGTTCTGCCATTTCGCTGCCCTTTGATTTGTGGATTCCCAGTTCCGATTCGGTCAAGCCACAAAAGGCGCATCAGGTCGCTGTGGGCTATTTTCAGAATTTGTTTGGAGATAAATACGAGGGAAGTGTGGAAGTTTATTACAAATATATGGGCAACCAAATAGATTACAGGCAAGGGGCGAATTTCTATTTTAACAGCAATTACCAAAAAGAATTGGTGTTTGGAAAAGGCTGGTCGTATGGGGCAGAGTTTTTTCTCCGAAAAAGAGTAGGCAGATTTAATGGCTGGCTCAGCTATACTTTGGCATGGACTTGGCGCAAATTTGATGCCCTTAACAATGGACATGCCTATCCTGCCAAATATGACCGCCGCCACAATATGTCTTTGGTGGCGATATACAAGTTCAATGAAAGGTGGTCTTTTGCTTCTGTTTTCGTTTTTACAACCGGAAATACGATAACCCTCCCCGATGGATTGGTGTATTCGCCGATTTTGAGTTCGGGCGACCCTGTGTGGACAAATGATTATATTTCCAAAAATGCGTATAGAATGAAGGCATACAATCGTATAGACATTGGTTTACGCTATAAACTCAATTGGAAAAATGTGGATTCCGAGCTACATATAGACATTTATAACGTTTATAATAGACGCAACCCGTTCTTTTTGTATTTGCAACAAGAGCAAGATGTGCATTCGGGTGGAACGAAGTATGTGGCAAAGCAGATTTCGCTGTTGCCGATGATTCCTTCGCTTACTTTGCAGATGAAGTTTTAGATATTTCACGCAGATTTCCGCAGATTAAGGACGCAGATTTGCACAGATTAAAGAAAAATCTGCGTGAAAAACAGCTATTTGTCACTAAGTTAAAGAAAAATTTGCGAAAATCTGCGGTTAAATCTGCGAAAATCTGCGTGAACCAACAACTATTTATAATGAAAAACACACAAAATATCTTTTTTTCTATCTTTCTCCTGTTCATTTTGTTTGGCTGCCAGCAAACCGTCTTCATCAATCAGCAAGGCTATGAGCCGCGTGTCGCCGTAGAAAGCGACATTAAAGCAGACTCATTGCCCAAGATTTTTGTTACAGAAACACAAAATTATTATGGCTATTTGGACTACAAAGTACCTGCCAAATACATCGAAAATGCGAAAGTCCTGCTCCTACACAATGGCGTAGCGGACGAGATGACGCTTACAGAAGGTAAGATAACTGCTGCCTTGCAATACATTGGAAATGGGCAATATGACACCATTTTTAGCAAGCAGAAATACTATCTTGGGCATACGCCTTGCCAAAAAGGAGAAACCTATAAGCTCCAAATTACGCACAATGGCAAGGAAGTTTCCTCTGAAATGACTATTCAAAACCTCATTTTTCCGCCTGCGGAGGCTGAACAAAAAGTAGAAATCGTAACTTACCCAGGTGGAGGCACTTCGCGACAGCGTTTTGTGGAGGTGCGTATCAAAGACCCTGCTGGGCTTGGCAGTTATTATCGTGCCAGAATGTATTATTTTTATGTCCAATATCTATATAATTTCAATCCTAACACGGGAGAATATGAGATTACAGATTCGACTTTCGTAGGGGGAGAACTGCTATCAGAGTTGATAAGTGATGAGGTAAATGACGGTGGGACAATTAAGTTGAAGTTTACTCCTAATATTTATCCCGAAACGCCAGCAGATACGGGGTTCATCAACACTTATATCAGTATAGAGTGTTTGGACAATGCGAGTGGCAAATATTTGGAGTCCATTTTTGGGCAATATGGCGGTCAAGGCGACCCTTTTACCGAACCTACTTTGTTATATTCTAATATTAAAAATGGAATAGGCTTTTTTGGGGCTTCGCAGGTGGCTGATACGCTTATTTTTCCGTATAAAAAAAGGTATTAAATTCTCGCAGATTTCCGCAGATTAAGCAACATCTGCGGAAATCTGCGGTTAAATTTGCGAAAATCTGCGCGAAATACCTACTGCACCTTACTCACATCAGGGATTTTCAATGTTTCCCCCTCCAATATCAAGTCGCTTTTGAGGGCATTGAGCAAATAAATACTCTCCTTAGTAACTTCATATTTGAGCGAAAGATGATAAATAGTTTCATTTTTCACGACAAAATGAGCCAAAAAATACCCCTGCTCTATGGCTTTTTGCGTTTTTGCTTTTATATGCTCATAAATAGTTTGCGTAGAATCATCTACTATTTCCTCCGATAACATAGAATCTAAGCCATCTTCTCCTCCCTCAAACCCACCTGACGAAGGCGAAGGCGGCGGAGTTTCAATAGTTGTCAAAGGCAATTTTGTATCATCCCATATTTGAGGCGTTTCATTTTTGGGAATTAAGACATCATCAGCTTTGGGAGCAAGGGCAAAAGCAGGGACTTCAGGGCTAAAAACCTCCTTTTTTTCCACTACTTTCGGACTTTTTTTCGCCTTTTGAGGCTTGTCGTTTGTTAGTTTTGTGGCAAGTATCGCAGAATCCTCTTTAGGTTTTGCTACTATTTTGGGACTTGTAATAACCAAGTTTTGGGGCGCAATATTTTCCGTCAATTTGAGGGGGAAAATGGCAGAAACTGCAATATTTTGAATGGCATCATTGCCTTTTACACTCCCAACTTTGCCGATATTGTCCAAATAATCGCTGCCCGTATAAAGATAATTGTAGGCAATTTGCAAAGAAACTGCCCTACTTAGCCGATATACAAAGCCCAAAGAGGCTGGCACATAATAGCTAAAAGAATTGTACACTTCGCCTTCTATACGCGAATCTGTATTGTTAGAAAGGGGAAATCCATTTTTGGCAAGTGGGGTATAACGGAAAGCTCCTATCCCTGTTTCTATATAAGGGCTAAAGCGAAGATGGGGCAAAAAGACTTTTTTTATCCTAAGTGCTGTATAAAAATAAGGCGTATAAAAATAAGAATTGACCTGCAAACCTGCTGCATTTGGCAAAAAAGGCGTATTTTCTGCTTTTTGTCCTGCAACCACGCCATACCCAAATTGCAGGGATTTTACCCAATTCTTGTTTTTGTAAAACTGTAAACCCAAATCATAACTGGGATATATATACGTAGAAAGCCTGTTTCGCCCCGTAAAATCGCCTTGATAGCTATTGCCAGAAATGCTTGCAACAATAGCAAACTGCTGTTTGGGAGATTGAGCGAAAATATTTTGCAGGAATAGTAAGAATGTAACCTGTAAAATGTATTTTAACATGAGACTGTTGTAGGCACGCAGATTTGCGCAGATGAAAGCAGATAGCGCAGATGTATGCTTTGAATGGGGTAAATTTATCCCGTTTTAAGTGTAGCTCCTTTTTATCTGCGAAATCTGCTCAAATCTGCGTTTATCTGCGCGAAATCACAATATACTCCTAATATCAGGTATTTTCAATTCGAAATTGACTGGCAAAGCACTGGTATTCAAATGATTGATGTTTTTAATTAGCGATTCTTCTACTCCAAACCGCTGCGTCAAATAGCTGTAGGTATCTCCTTTTTTGCATTTATAATAAAAAAAATTCTGTTCTACTATGGCTTTTTTGAGGTAATATGCATGTCTTTCTGTCGCAGAAGTAAAAACAGGCAACTCTTGCATTTGTGGCGCAGTTTCTGCCACAGTTTCCTTTAGAACTATATCGAATTGTGTGGGCAAAATATTGTTATCTCCTTCACTTACCCTTACTTCTGCCTCATTTTCTACCCATATATGTCTCCTTTCCTCGTCCAAATCTTGCAACTGAATGTATGCCGCATAATTGGGGCTTGTATGTGGCGCAATCAAAGGCTTGACAGGAATCGTAAGCAGATTTTTAGGCACTTTTTTCACAGGCTGAACCAACATTTCTTTCAACTTTTCCCTTTCTTGTGTGGATTCGGCTATCATTTCATTGATACCTTCGCCAATTTGGTCAGTGAGTAGCCCGTCTAAGGCTATCCATGAGACATATACTTCTCGTGGAATGGTAGCTTGTGGGATATTTGGGAGAAAATGCCCTTCTTTTTGGCTCGCCAAATAAGGGTTTGCTTGCTGCAATTCCAATAAAAATTGCGGGTTGATGCCTGTGATTACGCTTAGATATGGACTCGGCGGATTGTTTGCCAAAGTCTCTTTTGCTAACAGACATGTCAATGCCAATAGCAATGTTAAATTACGGTTCATACGGAATAAATTTGAGGTCTTGTGATTGGCATAAATGAAAAACTACATATTCATGTGCAAGTAGCAAACTATATTTCATACGAACAAACTTTTTTTGAATTATTTTTATTTATAGCCGTACACAAAAAATCATATTTGTAAGTTAAAAAAAAAGTCGAAAGACTTTGTAAAGAAGTGAGAAATACATGTCCTATTTTTTAAGCAAA